>JAISIQ010000077.1 GCA_031261945.1 Methanobrevibacter sp. | reverse complement strand
TACCGATTGCATAGGATATTACAGCAACAAAGAGCTACGAACTAATCCCTCAAAATTCAATACTCTTGATTACCAGCTTTGGGACGGATGTAAGGCAGGAATTCATTCTTTTGGCATTCTTTATAATGGTGACATTGTAGGTTGCACATCTTTTCGCAATAGAGAATACATAGAGGGTAATATCCGTGAACGAACATTACGGGATATTTGGAAAGATAATGGCCATTTTTTATGGCGACGAAATATGAGCAAGGATAAGCTTTCTGGTGAATGTGGTGTATGTGAATATGGTTCAAAATGCTTAGGTGGCTGTCCCTATATTCGCTTTAGTATGGACAATACAATCCATGGTGAAAATCGCTTTTGTATTCAAAATATTGAAATGAAGAAACTCAAGGAATAAATAGCTAAAAAAAATGATATTAATGAAATATTTGCTGATGCCAAGAATGCTGAAAAAAATAAGGATTATCAACGAGTGGCAATACTTATTGATCGCTATTTGCAATTAGATGATTCCAATGTGGCTGAAGTTTGGCGAATGAAAGGGTTCGCTGATTTTCAAAATGGCAATTATTCTAGGAGTGAAGAAGCAAACATTCAAGCACTCAATATCAATTCCAACGACATTAATACAAAAAAATATTTGGCTTTGGCAATACTTAGTCAGGGCAAAGAGGTTGAAGGTATGAAACTGCTGACAGAAGTTGCCCAAAAAGGCGATCAAGATGCAATTGATAAACTGGAAGAATTAAAACATGCGTATCATAGGAGATATCTTAATTATTAATATTGTACTGTCAGATAAAAGAAAATATGTATTTTTTATGAAAAAATAAACTTATTAAAATTATTAAAAATATTAAATTTATTTAATAATAATAATAATAATAATAATATTTTTTGTTATTATAGTTTTTAATTTAATTTCTATAATTATTCTAATATTTCTTTTATTTTTTTTATTTTTATTCTTATTAATTCTATTTTTTTTTGAATATGTTTTTATTATTATTTTTAATATTTATTTTAATACAAAAGTTAAAATTAAATACTATTTTACTATAAATATAATATTAATAATTATTCTAAATATTATAATTCTAAATATAATTTATATTTAATTTTATTATAAATATAAATCTAAATATAAACTCTATTATAGACCGCTATTATAAAATCTAATAATAAAATCCAATAATGAAACCTAATAATGTATGATATTATTGAGTAAGGTATGATATTTTTTAATATTAGCTATATGTGATAAAATGGGCGATGTTGATAAGCAAGATTATTTTGAAAGATTAGAAAAGGAAACTAAGAAATTATATGAAATAGCTAATGAAGCAAGGTCAAAGGGCTTAGATGTTGAAACAGAAACAGAAATTCCATTAGCTAAGGATCTTGCAGAGCGTGTTGAGGGGCTTGTAGGTCCTGAAGGAATAGCTAAACGGATAAAAGAGCTTGAAGATAACTTGTCAAGAGAAGAAGTAGCTTTTACAATAGCTGCAGAAATAGCTTCCGAACCTATTATTGAAGATAATCCTGAAAAAGAAGCAGAAAAAAAAGAACAATTAGCAGATCAAGGACTTAGAACTGCTTTAGCTATTTTAACAGAAGGAGTTGTTGCAGCACCCCTTGAGGGAATAGCTAAAGTAAAGATAAAAAAGAACTTTGATGGAAGTAAATATTTAGCTGTTTATTTCGCAGGACCTATTAGAAGTGCAGGGGGAACAGCTGCAGCATTAGCCGTTCTTCTTGGCGATAAAATCAAAGTAGCCACAAATCTCGATAATTTTAAACCTATAGATCAAGAAGTTGAGCGTTATGTTGAGGAAGTTGAACTTTATGAATCTGAGGTTACAAACCTTCAATATTCTCCAAAACCAGATGAAGTAAGACTTGCTGCAAGAAATATTCCTGTTGAAGTTACAGGTGAACCTACAGATAAGGTTGAAGTTTCTCACAGAGATTTAGAACGTGTTGAAACTAATAACATCAGAGGAGGAGCTCTTTTAGCTATGGCTGAGGGAATACTTCAAAAAGCCGCAAAAGTATTAAAATATGCGGATTCTCTTAATTTAGATGGTTGGACTTGGTTGGAAAAAGATTCAAAAGAAAGAAAAGAAATAAAACAAAAAAACACAGAAGAAATAACAAAAACAGATAAAGATTCAGATAAAAATCAAGAGTTTAGTGAAGAAAATAAAGGAGAATTAAATAAAGAAAAAAATAAAGGAGAAAACAAAGAAGAAGATGAAAAAGAAAATAAAGAAGATGCAAAATACATCCAAGATATTATAGGTGGCCGTCCTGTTTTAGGTTATCCTTCAGAGAAAGGAGGATTTAGACTTCGCTATGGCAGATCTAGAAATACGGGACTTGCAGCTATGGGCGTAAATCCTGCTACTATGCAGCTATTAGAATTTTTAGCTGTTGGAACACAACTTAAAATTGAAAGGCCTGGAAAAGGAAATTGTGTTGTTCCTGTTGATTCAATCGAAGGACCAATAATAAAACTTAAAAATGGAGATGTTGTTAAAATATCTACTATAAAAGAAGCTAAAGCTGTTAAAGGACAAATAGCTGAAATATTATTCTTAGGAGATATGTTAGTCGCATTTGGAGAATTTTTAAGGAATAATCAAACACTTCTACCTTCTGCATGGTGTGAAGAATGGTGGATTGAAGCTATTAAAGATTCAAATAGCTATAATGAAGGAGATTTAGATTTAGATAAGTTAGGTGATTTATCAAATACTGAAAATAGCTATATCTCAGCTAAAGATGCTTTTGAAATCTCTAAAAACTATAATGTACCTTTACATCCACGATATACTTATTGCTATAATGATGTTTCTATAAAAGATTTAAATGCTTTAATTGATTGGATATTTAAATTTAAAGATAATTATAAAGAAGGTGAAGATTTTAAATTAGATTTAGATTATCCGAAACGTATTTTAGAAGTAATTGGCGTTCCTCATAAATTAGATGGAAATAAAGATAGAGATGCTAATGTTAAAGTTATAATTGATAATGATGATGCTTATGCTTTAATAAATACATTAACTAATAGATTATCTATAAATAATAATACTAATACTAATACTAATACCAATGCTAATGTTAATGATAATAATACTAATATTAATAAAAATAATGATAATAAAGATAATAACATTGAATCTACACTCTTTGCTGTAAATAATGTTTCTCCTATTGAAATTAAAAATAAAGCTCCTATTTATATAGGTACTCGTGTTGGTAGGCCTGAAAAATCAAAAGAAAGATTGATGAGGCCAGCTCCTCATGTTTTATTCCCTATTGGGAATGCAGGAGGGAGCAGACGCCTCGTAGCTGAAGCTGCAAAAAAAGGAAATCTAGCTGTTGAAATATCAAGAAGGCAATGTACCAATTGTCAAATTAGTTCATTCCAATCTTTATGTCCTCATTGTGGATCTCCAACTGAAATTGGAACTCCTGGTAGAAAAAATATTAATCTATCTGGAATGCTTAAAAAAGCTTCTGATAATATAGGAGTTAGGCGTGTTGATGAAATTAAAGGAGTTGTAGGGATGATTTCTGAATCTAAACTCCCCGAACCTCTTGAAAAAGGAATTTTAAGAGCTAAAAATGAGGTTTATACATTTAAAGATGCTACTATTAGGCATGATTCAACTGATTTACCTTTAACTCATTTCATACCAAAAGAAATAGGAGTAACTATTGATAAACTAAAAGAAATGGGCTATGAAAAAGATGCTTATGGAAATCCAATTGAAAACGAAAAACAGATAATTGAATTAAAAGTTCAAGATGTAGTTATATCTAATAATTGTGGAGAATATTTAGTTAATGTAGCTAATTTCATGGATGATTTATTGAGTAGATTTTATTCTATGGATAAATTTTATAATGTTGATAAAAAAGAAGATTTAATTGGTCATTTAATAGCTGGACTAGCTCCTCATACTTCTGCAGGAGTTCTTGGAAGGATTGTTGGATTTACTAATGCTTTAGCTTGTTATGCTCATCCTTATTTCCATTCTGCTAAAAGAAGAAATTGTGATAGTGATGAAGATTCTGTTATGCTTCTTCTTGATGCATTAATTAATTTTTCTAAATCCTATTTACCAAGTACTCGTGGAGGAAGTATGGATGCTCCACTAGTTTTATCTTCCAGGATAGATCCAGAAGAAATCGATGATGAATCACATAATATTGATGTAATGTCTTCATTTTCGCTTGATTTCTTTAATAAAACTCAAACTCCTATAAAACCTTCTGATGCTCTTGATGTAATTGATAATGTCTCAATGCATCTTGGAACTCCTGCACAATATGAAAATATAATGTTTTCTCATAATACTTCAAATATTCATGCAGGTCCAAATATCTGCCTTTATAAAACTTTACCTTCTATGAAAGAGAAAGTAGAATCTCAGATTGAATTGGCTGAAAAAATAAGAGCTGTTGATCAAAGAGGCGTAGTTGAAGGTGTTCTTAGTTCTCATTTCTTACCTGATATAATGGGTAATGTAAGAGCTTTTTCTAAGCAAAAAGTTAGATGTACTAAATGTAATTCTAAATATAGAAGAATGCCTCTTGCAGGTAAATGTAAATGTGGGGGAAATTTAATATTAAGTGTTTCTAAAGGTTCTGTTACTAAATATCTTGATATTTCTAAAGAATTAGCAGATAGGTATCCTATAACTCATTATTTAACTCAAAGATTAGAAATACAGGAATTTGGAATAGATTCTTTATTTGAAAGTGATAAATCTAAGCAAAGTTCTCTTGATATCTTTTTATGATCTTAATTTTCTTGAAATAGCTATATTTCACTTGTTAAGAAGTGATTACTACTTCTTAATATTTTAATAATAACTGAATTTAATCAATACTGAGTTAATCATATAAAATATCATATAAATCACTGGATTTTGTTTTGTAAAATAGCTATTTATCCTGTTTTTGTTTAATTTTATATATTATTTTTTAATATCTTTTTATTACTTTATTTGTTCGTTTTATAGTTAATGATTATATAACATAGATTAAATACATAATTTTATATGTTACTTCTAACAAAATACTAAATACTTCTAAAAAGTGAAACCTTAATTAAAAAATACATTAGAAAAATACATTAGATTAATATTAATTTTAAAATTATTATTAATTTATCTATAAATTAATTTATCTATAATATTAAAAAATACTATAAAAATACTTAAATGAAAGAGATTGATGGAAGAATTGAAATAAAAACCATATTCCTTTACCATATTCCTTTATTTTTATGTATACATTAGCAATAAGAGATATTTTCATTTAGTATTTTTATATTATTACATGGGTGTTAATGATGCAAAATGAAACTAAGATGGCAGATAATTCACTAAATAATGTTAAAATCTGCGTTAAAAAAAATAATGGAATTATGGAGAAGTTTAGCTATGAAAAACTCCTTAAATCATTAGTATTAGTTGAAGCTCCTTTATTTGAATCTGATAACATTTTATCCAATGTTCTTTCTTCAATATATGATGGAATTCCAACTAAAGAATTGAAAAATATTGTATATGAATCATTATCTGAAATTGATGAAGAAACAGCTAATAAATATTTAGCTAATACTACATTAAAGGTTAGAACTTCAAGAGATACTATAGAATCTTTTGATTTAGCTAAAATAGCTAATACTTTAGTTAAAGAAACAGGAGCATCTCAGGAAACTGCATTTGAAATAGCTTCTCAGGTATGGAAAGAACTTAAAAAACTTAATGTAGAGTATTTGACTGCTCCAATGATAAGGGAAATGGTTAATACTAAATTAGTGGAATATGGGTTAGAAGATTTAAGAAAACAATACACTCGTTTAGGTATTCCTGTTTTTAACATTACTTCCTTAATTGAAAATGGATCTCGTGATAATGCAAATATGATTCACAATCCTGAAAGTGTTCATAAATATGTTGCTGATGAAGCATTAAAACAATATGCTTTATTACATATGCTTCCATCAGACTTAGCTGATGCACATATGTCTGGAGATATTCATATACATGATCTTGAATTCTTTGCTGGAAGACCTTTAAACTGTATGCAACATGATATAAGAACTTTCATTAAATATGGTCTTAAAGTAGATGGTACAGGAGATCATACTTCAGTAGCTGGAGCTCCTAATCATATAGAAACTTTAATGAATCATACTGGAGAAATCATGCTTGCAGCTCAACAGAATATGTCTGGTGGGCAAGGAATGTCTCTTTGGAATGTATTTGTTGCACCATTTGCAAGAGGTCTTTCTTATGAGCAAGTTAAACAAGCTGTTCAAATGCTTGTTTACAATTTAAATATGGCTTATGCTGCAAGAGGTTCTCAAGTTCCATTTACAAGTATGAGCTTAGAATTTAGTGTTCCTAAGTTCCTTCAAAATGAAACTGCTTATGGTCCAAAAGGACAAGTTGTTGGAACTTATGGTGATTTTGAAGAAGAAACTAGAATGCTTCAAAGAGCTTTCACAGAGACCTTACTTGAAGGAGATGCAGATGGAAAACCTCATCTTTTCCCAAATACTATTTATACTTTAAGAAAAGAATCACTTACTTCTGAATATGAAGAAGATTTAATGAGAGTCCATCAACTTTCAGCTAAATTTGGTACAGCTTATTTTGCTAATATGTTACCTGAGTACAGAGGACAAATGGCTAATTATATGGGATGTAGAACATGTCTTCAAGATAATTGGACTGGTGACTGGGATACAGATTGTTTAAGAACAGGAAATCTCGCATATGTTACTTTAAACTTCCCAAGAATAGCTTACCAATCTCGTGATGAAGCTGAAGTATTTGAATATATTGATTCTTATATTGATTTATCTGTTAAAGCATTGAATATTAGAAGAGAACAAGGTCTTAATTGTCTTAATAATTATAATTTATTACCTTTCCTTAATCAAGAAGTCGAAGATGATATTTATTATAGAATAGATAATTCAACTATGTCTTTTGGTTTTGTTGGTTTAAATGAAATGTTATTATCTTTATTTGGAGCAGGAATTGATGATCCTAATTCAAATAAGTTTGGTATAAAAGTTCTGGAGCATGTAAATAAAAGAGCTGAAGAATTGAAAAAAGAAACTGGTCTTAGATGGTCTGTTTTACAAACTCCTGCTGAATCAACAGCTTATAGATTTGCAAACCTTGATAAAGAGAAATTTGGAGATAAAACTATTTTACAAGGATCAAGTGATGCTAATTATTACACAAATTCATCACATGTACCAGTAAATTCTGATACTTCTTTAATTGATAAAATTAAAATCGAAGAACAATATCATAATCTAACTGCAGGAGGACATATCTTCCATGCATTTATGGGCGAATCTTATTCTGATCCAAGTTCTTTAATGAGTTTAACACATAAAATAGCTAAAAACTCAGATATTGGATTCTGGGCATATAGTTCTGCTTTAAGTTTCTGTATTAAATGTAAAACTCTCATGAAAGGATTAAATGATCAATGTCCTACATGTGGAGAAAGAGACGATGTAGAATGGTATGATAGAATCACTGGTTATGTTCAACAAGTTGGAAGAGCTAAATCTTCTTCTGGTGGTTGGAATGCTGGTAAAAGACAAGAATTAGTTGATAGGAATCGTTTTGAAAACTAATTAAAAGATTTTAAATAATTTTAAATAACTTTTTATTATTTTTTATTATCTTTCACTTTTCATTTTTTATATCATTTTTTATTTTTTATTTTATTTTTTTATTTTCTATTTTTTTTATTTCTTCCTATTCATTGTTGATATTCTTATTTTAATATTATTATTAGTATTATTGATATTGGGAGTATTATTATTGGTATTATTATTAGTATTTTTAGTATTATTTTTATTTTGTTAATTTTAGGTTATTAATCTTATTTTAATAGTACAAAATTGTACTACAAAGGTTTAAATAGTACAATATACAACTTATTTATACAATATAAATTACTATCATAAGAGGTATGCTATGATTTTTCCATCATTAAAAGAAGTGAAAAAAATTATTAAGGAGAATAATTATCGCCGTATTCCTGTAGCTTACGAAATAATGTCTGATATAAAAACTCCTATTGAAGTACTTAAAATTTTGAAAAATAACAGTAAACATTGCTTTATGTTAGAAAGTGTGGAAGATTTGAAAAGATGGGGAAGGTATAGCATACTAGGATTTGA
>JAISIQ010000049.1 GCA_031261945.1 Methanobrevibacter sp. | reverse complement strand
GTAATTTTAATTCATATTTAGATTTTAATTCAATTAATTAGATTTTATTTATATTTTTACTTTTATTTTAATGTTTTTTATAATTTTCATTTTCATTTTTTATTTTTATAGTAAAGTATAGTAAAGTATTTATAATAAAAATTTAAAAAGAATGATGTTAATAAGATTTGATATAATTATATACTTATTAATTAGATATATTAGTAATATTAATATAGTAATATTTTAATAATATTAATACTATTTATTATATTTATTATATTTATCATATTTTTCAGTGATATTATCGATAATATCATGTTAATTATATACAAATGCCTCGGTAGCTCAGTCTGGTGGAGCGCGAGACTTGTAATCTCGTGGTCGCGGGTTCAATTCCCGTCCGGGGCTTTATAAATATGTATAATTTATAATATTTTTAATATTTCCAATATTTATAATAATAAGTAATAATAATAAGAATACTAGTAGTAGTAGTAGTAGTAGTAGTAGTAGTAGTAGTAGTAGTAGTAGATAATTAATGATAATTAATTAAATTATATAAATTAATAATATTTTAAAAAATTTAAAAATTTAAAAAACTTTATATATTATTAGGTAGAAACTAATAAAAACTTATAAATATTTATATATGTCTTTTACATAATATTACATTTATTCCTATTTAGCTATATATTTTAGCTATTCTTATTGGGACCATAGGGTAGCTTGGTCGATCCTTTGGGCTTTGGGAGCCTGAGACTCCGGTTCAAATCCGGGTGGTCCCACTTATAAAATTCAATAAAATTTAGTAAAATTTAAATGTCATTTCATAAATTTCATTTATAATTTCATTTATAATATTTTATTATAAACTTAGAAACCCGCCTTAGCTCAATTTGGCAGAGCGTTGGACTGTAGATCCAAATGTTGCTGGTTCAAGTCCGGCAGGCGGGATTTTTTATTTTCAATAAAATATCTAATAAAATATCTAATATACATTAATATTTAAATTAATATTAAAAAATAAAATAATATTGAAATAATATAATGATAAAAAATTGAAAATAGAATGTATGATAAAATATAAAAATATATAAAAATATAAAATAGATATAATAAAAATAGAAAAATATATATAGTAGTAATTTTATAGTTCAATAATGAATGTATTATGCATTTTTAAAACTATCTATTAAAACTATTATTTTAATAATAACTTTTATTTTAATAATATTTTAATAATTTGTTTATTAATACTTCTTATTTTAATTAAAAGAAGTATAAAAAATTAATAATATAAAAATCAAAGATTATTAAAGATTATCCAATTTTTTGATTTTGAATTCCTGCCCTGGTGGTGTAGGGGCTATCATGCGGGCCTGTCGAGCCCGCGACTCGGGTTCAAATCCCGGCCAGGGCGTTCAAATATATTATTCACATTCTGTTTGCATAAATATTGTATTGTAAGAGGGCCCGTAGCTCAGTCTGGCAGAGCGCTTGGCTTTTAACCAAGCGGCCGCGGGTTCAATTCCCGTCGGGCCCGTTCTAATTTTATATTTGAATTTTTTTAACTGGAGGAATTATTGGTGAAAGAAGATATTTTAAAACATGAATTGGTACCAAATCATGTTGTTTTATCTGAATCTGAAATTGAGAAGGTTTTTAAAGATCTAGATTTTGATAGAGAGCACCTCCCTAAAATTAAAAGCAATGATCCTGTAGCGAAAGCTATTGATGCTAAAAAGGGAGATATTTTGGAAATTACAAGAAACAGTCCTACTGCAGGGACATTTGTTACTTATAGGGTAGTTGAAGGTTAATTTTTATATGGAAACTTTTATTCATTTGACAATATTTTTTGAATTCTATTAGATTTTTTATTAGATTTTACAATTGAATTCAATTTGAATTTAGCTATAACTTTAAATTTTCATTAGTTTAAGGTTTTGAATCAATATTAATTATTAATTAAATTATCTTAATTTAATATTAATTTAAATACTAATACTTTATACTAATACTTTTAATTAAAATTAATACATTAAATTAATACTATTATTGTTTATAATACTATTAATTGTTTATTATTAATAAATATGAATAAGGATATGAAGGTAAGAGAAGAATATATGAAATAATGAGAAGAATAAGAAGAGGAGAATAAGAAAATAAGAGAAATAAAATAGCATATCTTTTTTAAAATCGTATATCTTTTTTATATCTTTTTTATTTCACTGTATTTTTACTTATTTTATTAATATTTCATTCACATATTTGTTGCATACTTGTTTGTTGATATTATCGATATATTTTAATTTTGGAGGAAGTCCATGGAAAATAATACTTGGGGATTGGTAGACGCATTTTTTGATAAATATAATTTGGTTGATCATCATATTAAATCATATAATGATTTCGTAAATCATCGCATACAAAATATAATTGATATTACGGAACCTATTACTTTGGAACAAGGAGAATATACTCTTGAAACTGGGGAAATTCAAATACAAAAACCATTTACTAAAGAAGCAGATGGTTCTAAAAGTTTAATTTATCCTACTGAAGCAAGGCTCAGAAATTTGACTTATTCTGCACATATGTCTTTAGAAATGGCATTAAATAAAGGAGAAGAAGAAAATCCTTTAGAAAAAATTTATATTGGTGAATTGCCTTTAATGCTTAAATCAGATGTATGTCATTTAGCAGGATTAAATCAAAAGGAATTATTGGATAAAGGTGAAGATCCTCAAGATCCTGGAGGATATTTTATTGTTAATGGTTCAGAGAGAGCTGTTGTAACTATGGAAGAAATAGCTCCAAACAAAATAATCCTTGAAAGAATTGGGGAAATTCAAGATAGAAGAGCTAAAGCTATTGTGACTTCTATTAAAAGCGGATTTAGAGCTAGGATTTCATTAGAATATAGAAAACCACGTAAAAGTGGAGTGTTTTTAAGAATATCTTTCCCTTATGTTCCGGGCGAAATTCCACTTGTTATTTTACTTAGAGCATTAGGATTTTCTACTGATGAAGATATTATTACAGCTATTTCTGATGATTTTAATTTCCAAATGGTTGTGGCTGATGATATTCAAGTTTCAGAAGCAGCACTTAAATTAGATTCAAAAGAAATGGAAGGATTATCTAAAGAAGAAAGAGAAGAATATCTTCAAAATGCCGCTATTAAATATATTGGTAATAGAGTAGCTAAAGGAATGACTGAAGAATATAGAATTAAACGTGCTGAAGATGTCATTGATAGATATTTACTTCCTCATATGGGTGTTGAAAGTGAAAAACGTAGTAATAAAGCTACTTATTTAGCTGAAATGTGTGAAATGTTATTACAAGTTATTTTTGATATGAGAGAGCCTCATGATAAGGATCACTACACTAACAAGCGCCTTAGAGTTTCTGGAGATTTAATGGAAGATTTATTTAGAGTTGCTTTTACTAATTTAACAAGAGATATGAGTTATCAACTTGAAAGAAGTATTTCAAGAGGTAAAGAACCTTCAATTAAACAAGCTGTTCGTTCTGATGTTTTAACAGAAAATATAAAACATGCAATAGCTACTGGTAATTGGGTTGGTGGAAGAGCTGGTGTAAGTCAGCTATTAGATAGAACTAGTTATATGGGAACACTTTCACATTTAAGACGTGTAGTTTCACCATTAAGTAGAAGTCAGCCTCATTTTGAAGCTAGGGATTTACATCCAACACAATTTGGTAAAATATGTCCTAATGAAACTCCAGAAGGACCTAATTGTGGTTTAGTAAAGAACTTAGCTCTTATGTGTAAAATTTCTGAAGGTTCTGATACAGAAAAAATTGAAAATACTATTAGAGAGATGGGTATTATAGATTAAGCACTTATTAAAAAAGCACTTATTAAAATATTAGGCACTTATTAAAGTACTATATTATTAAAGTATTATATTAAGTACCATAATATTGAAGTACTATGGATTATTTTAACCTATAATTTATTATCGAGATGTTATTAATTATTTAATTAAACTTATATTGTCAAAAACTTATAATCGTTAAATTGTCATGATTTTATTTTTATTTGGAGGAGTTTTGTGAGTAAAGCAAAAATTTACATAAATGGGGAATTAATTGGAACTTGTGATGACCCTATTGATTTTGTTGGGGAAATGAGAGAAAAAAGAAGGTCTGGTGAAGTATCTGAAGAGATGAATATCACTTATTATGAAGAAACTGATGAAATATATATATTTAATGATCCTGGAAGAGCTAGAAGGCCTCTTATCATTGTTAAAGATGGTGCTCCTTTACTTGAAGAAACACATATGGAAGATATATCTAAAGGAAAAATAAAATGGGACGATCTTATAAAATTAGGAGTTGTAGAATACTTAGATGCCGAAGAAGAAGAAAATTCATATATAGCAATGGGATTAAATTATTTAAATGAAGATCATACTCATTTAGAAATTGATCCATCTACTATGTTAGGAATATGTGCAGGAATTATTCCATTTTCTGATCATAACTCTTCTCCAAGGAATACTATGGAAGCAGGTATGACTAAACAAGCATTAGGTCTTTATGTTTCTAATTATGCTCTTCGTACTGATACAAGAGCTCATTTATTACATCATCCTCAAACACCACTTGTTAAAACCAGAATTATTGATGCAACAAACTATGATGAACGTCCTTCTGGACAGAATTTTGTAGTTGCCGTTATGTCTTTTGAAGGATATAATATGGAAGATTCATTGATTTTAAATAAATCTTCTCTTGAAAGAGGAATGTCACGATCTTCTTTCTTTAGGTCTTATGAAGCAGCTGAAAGAAGATATCCTGGCGGACAAGAAGATAAATTTGAAATTCCAGAAAAAGGAGTTAGGGGGTATCGTTCTGAAGAGGCTTATAGGCATTTAGATGAAGATGGTATTGTTAATCCTGAATCTTATGTTGAATCTGGTGATGTTCTCATTGGAAAAACTTCCCCTCCTAGATTTTTAGAGGAAATTGATGAATTTGGCTCAGTAGCTGAAAGAAGAAGGGAAACTTCTGTCACAGTTAGACATGGTGAAAAAGGTGTTGTGGATGCCGTTCTTCTTACAGAAACTGTTGAAGGAAGTAAATTAGCTAAAATACGTGTTAGAGATACAAGACAACCAGAATTTGGAGATAAATTTGCTTCAAGGCATGGTCAGAAAGGTGTTGTTGGCCTTATTTTATCTCAAGAAGATGTACCATTTACAGAAAATGGTGTTGTTCCTGATTTAATTGTGAATCCTCATGCTATTCCTTCAAGGATGTCTGTTGGCCAGGTTATTGAGATGGTTGCAGGTAAAGCTGGTTGTATGGAAGGGCATCGTATTGATGGAACTCCATTTAATGATGATATGGAACAAATAACTAAAGATGCATTAATAGCTAATGGTTTTGAATCCGCAGGATGTGAATCTCTTTATAATGGAATGAATGGTGAGAGAATAGAAGCAGAAATATTTGTAGGAGTGGCTTATTACCAAAAGCTTCATCACATGACTACTGATAAAGTTTATGCAAGATCTCGTGGTCCTGTACAAGTTCTAACAAGACAACCAACTGAAGGTAGAGCTCGTGAAGGAGGTCTTAGGTTTGGTGAAATGGAAAGAGATTGTTTAATAGCTCATGGGGCAGCTCTTGCATTGAAAGAAAGACTTCTTGATGAATCTGATAAATATGAAGCTATTATTTGTGGTGATTGTGGTATGATTTCAGTATATGATAAGATTAGAGATAAAAAATACTGTCCAATTTGTGGTGATGTTGATTCATACCCTGTAGAAATTTCTTACGCATTTAAATTGTTATTGGATGAACTTAAGAGTTTGTGTATATTCCCTAAACTTGTTTTAGAGGATAAAGCATAATTTATGATTATAAATTGATTATGGATTTTGTTTTATGGATTTTGTTATTATGAATAATTTTGATATTATGTTTGATATTATGAAATTATAATTTTAAAAGGAGCCAATATTTTGAAAGGAATTATAAAAAAGATTTCTCAAATTAACTTTGGATTGATGTCTCCAGAGGAAATTAGGAAGATGTCTGTTATTAAAATTGAAACTCCAGATACTTATGATGAAGATGGTTATCCTATTGAAAATGGATTAATGGATCCTCATTTAGGTGTTATTGACCCAAGTTTAAGATGTCGTGCTTGTGGTGCTAAAGGTGGAGATTGTCAAGGGCATTTTGGAAGTATAAATTTAGCACGGCCTGTTATTCATGTAGGCTTTGGTGATACAATTCACAAAATCTTACGTTCATCATGTAATTCTTGTGGTCGTATTCTTCTTAATGATGTTGAAATTGAAGAATATAAAGCAAAGATTGATGCTTTAAAAGAAAATGATGAAAGTATTAATGATATTATAAAAGAAATTTATTCTGTTGCTCGTAAGGAAAAATGTCCTCATTGTGATGAAGAACAAGAAGAAATTAAAATTGATAAACCTATTTCAATAATTGAAGGGGATTATAAATTAACTCCAAGTGAAGTTAGAGAAAAATTAGAAAGAATTAGTGATGATGATGCATATATTTTAGGGGTTAATCCTGAAGTGGCTCGTCCAGAATGGATGGTTTTAACTGTTTTACCAGTTCCTCCAGTTACTGTAAGACCTTCAATTACTCTTGAAACAGGTGAGCGTTCTGAGGATGATTTAACTCATAAACTTGTTGATATTTTAAGAATTAATCAAAGATTAATTGAAAATATGGAAGCTGGAGCTCCTCAGCTTATTGTAGAGGATTTATGGGAACTTTTACAATACCATGTAACTACTTATTTTGATAATGAAGCTTCTGGTGTTCCACCAGCAAGACATAGGTCTGGAAGGCCTCTTAAAACATTGGCTCAAAGACTTAAAGGAAAAGAGGGACGATTTAGAAGTAATCTTTCTGGTAAAAGGGTTAACTTCTCTGCACGTACTGTAATATCTCCAGATCCTAATATTAGTATTAATGAAGTAGGGGTTCCTGAAATGATAGCTAAGGAAGTTACTGTTCCTGTGCATGTCAATGAATGGAATATTGATGAATTAAAGAAACATATTGAAAATGGTCCTGATGTTCATCCTGGTGCTAATTATGTAATAAGATTAGATGGAAATAAAATGAGAATTTATGATGAAACAAAAGATCTTATTTTAGAAAAATTAGAACCTGGCTACATTGTTGAAAGACATCTAAAAGATAAGGATATTGTTTTATTTAATCGTCAACCATCACTTCATAGAATGTCAATGATGGCTCATGAAGTAAAAGTTTTACCTTACAAAACATTCAGGCTTAATTTATGTGTATGTCCTCCATATAATGCAGATTTCGATGGGGACGAAATGAATATGCATGTTTTCCAGACTGATGAATCAAGAGCTGAAGCTAAATCTTTAATGAGGGTTCAAGAACATATTTTATCTCCAAGATTTGGTGGGCCAATTATTGGAGCTATTCACGATCATATTTCTGGTGCATATCTTCTTACAAGAACTGGAACAGAATTCACTGAAGAACAAGCTTTCCAAGTAATTAGAAAAGCAAAATTACCTCTTCCAAAAAGAAAGCATGAAAACTGGACAGGTAAAGAGCTATTTAGCTTACTTCTTCCAGAAAAACTTAATATGCATTATAAAGCAGAAATTTGTCAAAAATGTGATGAATGTAAGCTAATGTCTTGTGAACATGATGGGTATGTTGTGATTGAAGAAGGACAACTTATTTCTGGTGCTATGGATGAAAAAGCATTTGGTTCATTCTCTGGTAAAATATTAGACACCATTATGAAGGAATATGGTCCTGAAGAAGCTAGAAAATTCTTAGATTCTTCTACTGATTTAGCTATTTCTGGTATTATGAAAGCAGGAATTACTACAAGTACAAATGATGAAGAAATTCCTGAGGAAGCAAAAGAAAGAATTGAAGATCATTTAGATAATGCAGAGAAAAAGGTAGATAAACTTGTCGAAGCTTATGAAAATAATGAGCTTGAAGCATTGCCTGGAAGAAGTTTAGAAGAAACTCTTGAAATGAAGATTATGCAAGTTCTTGGTGAAGCAAGGGATAAATCTGGGGAAATAGCTGAAAGTTACTTTGATATGACTAATCACTCTGTTATAATGGCTACTACTGGTGCAAGAGCATCCATGCTTAATTTAACTCAGATTACTGCTTGTGTAGGTCAGCAATCTGTTCGTGGTGGTAGAATTGATAGAGGATATATAGAAAGAACTTTACCCCACTTTAGAAAAAATGAACTTGGTGCTAAAGCTCGGGGTTTTGTACATTCTAGTTATAAAGAAGGTTTAGACCCAATTGAATTCTTTTTCCATGCTATGGGGGGAAGAGAAGGTTTGGTAGATACAGCTATTCGTACTGCTCAAAGTGGATATATGCAAAGAAGGCTTGTAAATGCATTACAAGATCTTAAAGTAAAAGAAAATGGATTAGTCACTGATAATAGAGGAATGGTTATTCAAACTATGTTTGGAGAAGATGGTGTTGATCCAGCTAAAAGTGATTATGGTAAAGCTGCTGATTTAGATAAGCTTATTGATGAAATGAGGGTGAAAAAATAATAGCTATTTCATTATAATTATATTTTATTATAATATTTATACTATCATAAATACTATTATAATATTATTATAATAATTATAATTATTTTGATTGTAATTCAATAGCTAATTTATTTTGATTAGGTGGTTTCTGTGGAAATAGATAAAAAGATAATTGATAAAGTGGAAAAAATAGCTAAAAAGAAAAAAGCAGATTTTCCAGAAAGTTATATTCATGATATTGCTGATGCGTATGTTAGACGTGAATTAACAGATTCAGAATTAGAAACTCTCATTGTTAGAGTAAGAAAAGCATATGAAAGAGCTAGAGTTGAAGCAGGCGAAGCAGTTGGAACAGTCGCTGCACAATCTGTTGGAGAACCTGGTACTCAGATGACTATGCGTACTTTTCACTATGCGGGGGTAGCTGAATTAAATGTTACATTAGGTTTACCTCGTCTTATAGAAATTGTTGATGCAAGAAAGAAGATTTCAACTCCAACAATGGCTATTTATTTTGAAGATGATACAAAAGAAGATGAAGAATTTGTTAAAAAATTAGCTAATTATATTGGTAAAAGTACTGTAAATGATATTTTAAAAGATTTTTATATTAATTATGCTGAAATGAAAGTAGAAGCTGTTATTGATGAAGAAAAAATTAAAGATAAACGTTTAGACCTTTCTGAAATAATAGCTAATATAGAAAAACCATTTAAGAAAGTTGTAACTATTGATGGTAGTAAACTAACCTTTGAACCAGCTAAACAATCTCTAAGAGAACTTAGGCTTATTGCTGATAAAGTTCGTGATTTACAAATAAGTGGAATCAAGAATATTGGTAAAGTTATTATAAGAAAAGAAGATGAATGGATTATTCATACAGAAGGTTCAAATCTTGGAGATATTCTTAAAATTGATGGTGTAGATAAAGCTAGAACTACCACAAATGATATTCATGAAATTGAAACTGTTTTAGGTATTGAAGCAGCTCGTAATGCTATTATGAATGAAGCTCTTCGTACTCTTGAAGAACAGGGTCTTAGTGTTGATGTTAGACATATTATGTTAGTAGCTGATATGATGACTTCTGAAGGGGTTGTTAAATCTATTGGAAGACATGGTATTAGTGGTGAGAAATCCAGTGTTCTTGCTCGTGCGGCATTCGAAGAAACTGGTAAACATCTTCTTAATGCAAGTATAAGAGGAGAAGTTGATAAATTAACTGGTATAATTGAAAACATTATCATTGGACAACCTATACCTCTTGGTACTGGTTCAGTTGGTGTCATGATGAAACCAAGTAAAACCAAAGCCAAAACTAAAAC
The DNA here is from genome assembly GCA_031261945.1 of Methanobrevibacter sp. Classification (GTDB taxonomy): domain Archaea; phylum Methanobacteriota; class Methanobacteria; order Methanobacteriales; family Methanobacteriaceae; genus Methanobaculum. Next base: position 805 of record JAISIQ010000049.1, on the reverse strand, counting down.
TAAATAAATAAAATTAAATAAAAATTAAATAAAACAAAGGAGGCAGATGATGGACGTAGATAGAGGAATTAGAGTAGCAGTAGACACAGGAGATGTGATATTAGGCTCTGAAAAATCAATTCAATCTTTGAAATTAGGCAATGGCCAACTTGCAATAGTTGCAAAAAATAGTCCTAAAAATATATTAGAAGATGTAGAATATTATTGTAAACTTTCAGAAATTCCATTTTACACTTTTGAAGGCACAAGCGTTGAATTAGGTTCTGTTTGTGGTAAACCTTTTACTGTAGCTACTTTAGTTATAAACGATCCAGGAGATTCTACTATACTTGAATTAAAGAGGTAGATTTTGTGGCTATTAAATTCAATGCAAATGAAATAAGATATATAGCTCTTTTTGAAAGCATGACTGGAGCAATGGTTAAAGATTGTATTATTGATGAAGACAATGGAAAAATTACTTTTGTTGTAAGAAATGGTGATATGGGATTAGCTATTGGTAAAAAAGGCAGCACTGTAACAAAAGTTCAAAAAGCTGTTGATAAAGGTGTTGAAGTTATTGAACATTCTGAAGATATAACTGAATTCATAAAAAACTTATTATCTCCTGCAGAACTTAATAGTATTAAAGTACTCCAAAAAGAAAACAAAGAAAAAATAGCTACTGTAACTACTAATGCAACTAATAAAAGAATAGCTATTGGTAAAAATGGCCATAATATTGAAAAAGCAAAATTATTGGCTAAAAGACAACATAATATTAATAACATCGTTTTAAAATGATGTTATTTAATATTTTATATTT
>JAISIQ010000022.1 GCA_031261945.1 Methanobrevibacter sp. | reverse complement strand
AGCCAAAACGTGTTTAATAAAATTGTTTATAATATAAAAAAAGCTTCGTGCTTTTTTCATCGGTGTTTGTTTTTAATAGCTATTTCAATAGCTATTTCCAAACTCCTTTGAGTTTTTTTGTCTTATTTTTTTTAATAGCTATGTTTTTTTATTTGATTTGACGAGGAGGTCGAAGACCGACGATGTCAAATCCCTGTTATTAAAGTTTTTATTTGAATTGACGACGAGCGTTAGCGAGGAAGTCAAATCCGTGTTAATGTATATCAATTTTTATTTCTTCTTGTAATTTTGCTCTTTGTGTGTTATTTTGTTTTTAGTGTGTTAAATTGTCTTTGTTTAGACCAAAAAGTTTATTAATAGCTATTTATATAATATTCTATGCAATTATTCTTGAAATCAGTATTTAATAGCTAATAAGCTGATTTCCGCGAATGGTTGTAAAATATGGGCTTTTGTAAATAATAGCTATCTTTGACTAAACCTTCCAAAAATAATAGAACCTCCCGTAGAAAATTTTAGGGCGTAGATGTAAGTGGGACTCGATTTTAAACCCTTTCTATTGCTACTACTTATGGAGGTGGATAAGATGTGGGATATGGTTTTATATATTCTCGCTTACTTTCTCTTATTACTCGCTTCTATTTTGAAGTGGGTAAACAAGTAAAAAACTAAACACGGAAACACAAAAGTTTTTTTCTTTAAGCACTCATGCACAGTTCTTTTTTTCATCTTGAAGGGGTTAAAAAGGATTTTGTGAACTTTATGAGAGTTCATATGTTTTTTTAATAGCTATGTTTTTTATTTGATTTGACGACGAACCGAAGGTGAGGAAGTCAAATCCGTGTTATTTTAGAAAAGTATTTATATTAGCAATTACAAAGTATAAATTGGCTTATCGAGTAGCCAAAACGTGTTTAATAAAATTTTCTACGTTAGAAAAAAAGCTTCGTGCTTTTTTGCATCGGCGTTTGTTTCTAATAGCTATTTTAATAGCTATTATCCAAACTCCTTTGAGTTTTTTTACTTATTTTTTTTCTATTGTATATATATTGTAGATAAAATTTCCCAATCCCAGCAACGAACAGTTTAGCTTTTAGAAACCTTTATATACTATTTCAGACAATATTAATATGTTGACATTATAGTTTATTAATAAAATTTGCATTGATATTTTTATTCTTTTTAAAAAATCCACGAGAGATAGGAATCTTCATCGTAGGATTATGTGATCAATCCTCTTTTTATTGCTCTGATGTCACTCAAATAAATAAAATGATCCTTAACATAAAATATAATATAGCATAAAATAAGAGCAGGAATAGCTAATAAGCAAATTAACTATCCTATTATAATAATAAATCACTAACTATCCCATATTCCGCTCTAATGTTTCGTTGCAAGGTGAGAGCTGCAATGCGTGTTTTTTAATGCTAAGTTGAGAGATGTTATTTCTGTGTAAGGCCAATCTTAAAATTAATATAAATAAATTAAGTATGGTAATTAATGTGCATTTGAACGAAAACAAAAATTTGTTACTTAGGATAATTGGATTAGTTCTTGTAATAGCTGTAATAGCTACTGCCATCGGCGCGGTATCAGCTGCAAGTGATATCTATGTATCTACTAATGGTAATGATGGAAATTCTGGATTAAATTTTTCTACTTCTAAAGCAACTATTAATAGTAGTGTTGAAGCTGCAGAAAATAATAGTAAAATTATTCTAAAGAATGGAACATATAGTGGGTCTAATAATACTAATATAACTATTTCTAAAAATTTAACAATTATTGGTGAGAGTACTGGTAAGGTTATTATAGATGGTTCTAGTTTTGCCAAAATGTTTATCATAACAAAAGGTAATACTCTTACTTTAATTAATATCACATTCATGAATGGGTTTGGTGTTAATGGTGGTGCGATCTATAATGATGGTACTCTCAATATCCAAGATTGTATTTTTATAAATAATATAGCTACTTCAAACGGTGGAGCTATTTACACCAATAATGGAGAGCTTAATATTTATGAAACTTGCTTTGTTAATAACGACGCTGCTAATGGTGGAGCTCTTTTCGTTCAGAACTCCGTAGGTGTCGCTAATTACAATAGCTTTGAAAATAATTCAAATTATGATCTTTATTACTCTGGATCATTCGAGAATTTCAATGCAGACTATAATTATTGGGGTAAAAACGTTCCTACTGTTAGTGGAATACTTTTAAATAATTATTTTGTTATTGAAATTGTTGAAAAAGTTGATGATATTTACACTGATACCCCTACATCAGATGATGTAAATACTGATGTTTCTACTGATAATATATTAGACAATAGAAATAATGATGATAATACCCGAAGTGACAACGAGCAAAGCGAGGAAGTCACTTCCCTGTTAATTATTGATAACAAAATTATTAGACTTAATACTAATGAAGATTTTGCTATTGTAAAATTATTTAAAATAGCTAATACTCATACAGTAATAATTCCTGCTGTAGATAATTCTGGTTTTGATAGTACAGCTATTATTGGTGATTCTGATAATAATAGTGATAAAGGTACAATAGAAATTACTGTTGGCGATGTTCAAGGTCAAAATAAAAATATTAATATTACTTTTAATAATGAGACATACATTGCAACTGTAACAGATAATTCAAATGGTCAAGTTACAGTTGAAATTGATGTCTCAGATGAAGAAATAGCTATTTTCTTAAATGACTTGATTGGCGCAAATGCTATTTCTGATGTTCTTTATAGGGAAATATCTAATTTTAATACTCACGTTAGAATAGCTATTGTTTCTTCTAACAAGAATAAGATAATGGTTACTTTTGATGATTATTTGGTTGATTTTGAGGAAATAGCTATTTATATTAACGGGCAATTGTTTGGAAATTCTGTTGTTAATAATAATGGAATTGAGTTTGAATATAATATAGATATTATTAATGATATTATTGATACTAATAATTATAATAATAATTATAACAATAATCAAAATACACTTGAAACTGATGACCCAGTGGATCAAGTTGAAGAAGAACTTACACTTGAAACTGATGACTTAGTTGAAAATGATGATAGTGATTTAAGTCAAGTTGCTGAGGAACAAACTGAGGAAATTGTCATTGATGATGTGGAAGGAGTTAGTGATCTTCCTAGTTCTCGTGGTATTTTAAGGGAGGGTTCTGGAATAAGTCCTCGTTCTGGAATATCTGCGCTTGCTGCAATAGCTCCGCTTGCTGCTGTTGCTGGTGCTAGTACTCTTTATGTTAGTCCTAGTGGTAATGATAATAATGCTGGAACTAGTACGGCTGCTCCTTTAAAAACAATAAATGCTGCTCTTAACGCTATTGCTGCTGGTGGTACTATTTATCTTATGTCTGGTACTCATACTGCAGGTTTTACTGTTGGTGGAGTAACTATTTCTAAGAATGTTAATATTATTGGTTATTCTGGAACTGTTATTTTGAATGCTAATGGTTTGGGGCGTCATTTTACTATTACTGGGCCTTATACTGTTAAGTTCCAGAATATCCGTCTTATTAATGGAATGGTGCCGCAGTCTACTGTTGCTGGGTCTATTT
>JAISIQ010000150.1 GCA_031261945.1 Methanobrevibacter sp. | reverse complement strand
ATTATTCCTAAAACAAAAAATATAATTCCAATAGATATACAATAAAATAAATTAATTGAAGGAATAGGTAATTCATCTGAAAAATATAACATTGGGATTGAAATAGCTATAAATAACAACATAACTATTACTAATATGAAAGGATGAAATATATCAGCATGTTTAATACGAAAAATCGAAGATTTTTCAATATTTTTGATATTTCTACTAAAATTCATTTTATCTTACATTATCTTATTTTATCTGATTCTTATTTTATCTTATTTTATTAAGATTTTCTTTATAATTAATATTATAATCATAATTCATTGTTCTGATATATTTTTCGTGAAATTATATGCAAAATTAGGGCATGAGCATGCATGAATATGAACATAATTAGCTAATGTATTTTTGATAGAAAATCCATCTTGATTATTAGCTATTCCTCTTCCTCTTTCAATATTTAAAGCAAAATTAGAAGGATTGAATTCATTAGAATTTATATTTAACTTAGTATAATGGAATTCGTGACCTCTAAATATATCTCCTTTTTCTGAAATTAAATTATCTTCTTTAGATTTAGCTATTACGTAACTAAGACCTTGAACTTTATCAGTCATGGAAGAAGTATAAGGTAAAATATCACACATCTTTGATCCATCAATAGATTGTGATAAATAAATTAATCCTCCACATTCACCATAAATAGGATTGTTATCTTTATGGAATTTATTGATTGAATTTCTCATAGACTCGTTTTTTTCTAGTTCAAGTTTAAAAACTTCAGGATAGCCACCACCAATGTATAATGCATCAACATCAGGCATTATTTCATCTTTATATGGACTAAACTTAACTATTTTCGCCCCATTATCTTCTAAACTTTCTAGATTTTCTTTATAATAAAAATTAAATATTTCATCAATAGCTACCCCAATTCTAATTTTATTTTTACTTGGAACTTTGTTTATTTTCCAGAGTTCTGTATTATTTGTTTGTTTTTTATCTAATTTTGGAGCAGATTTAGCTATTTCCTTTAGAGCATCGAGATCTATATATTCTTTTACTGTTTGTTCCCATTTATCTATGTTAATAGCTATTTTTTCTTGTTCAAGAGCTGGGACGAGGCCTAAATGACGTTCATCAGTTCTTAATTCCTCGTTTCTTGGTATTGCCCCTATTACTTTAGTATTAGTTAAGGTTTCTATTGCTTCTTTAGCTTTTAAAAAATGTCTTTTTCCTTTAATTTTGTTTAAAATTACTCCTTCAATTTGAACTTCAGGATCAAGAGATTTAAATCCAAGAACTATTGCAGCAGCACTTTTAACCAAACTACGTGCATCCATTATAAGAATAACAGGAGCATTAAGAGCTTTAGCTATTGAAGCTGTGTTTCCAACATCAGTGGTTGGACTTATTCCCTCGTAAAGACCTCTGACACCTTCAATTATTCCAATATCAGAGTTAGCTATTTCCATTCCTCGAGTAAATGTTTTTATAATCTGATTTTCTTCCATAAAAAAGGAATCAAGATTTCTTGAAGTATTTTTCGTTGCTAATGTGTGATATGAAGGATCTATATAATCTGGTCCAACTTTAAAAGGTTGAACTCTCATTTCATTAGAAAGAGCTTTCATGATTCCAGTAGCTATTGTAGTTTTTCCCACTGCACTTCCAGTTCCAGCTAAAACAATTCTCATATTTATTAATTGTATTCATGATTATTTAAATTTTAATGAAAATATTTATAAAAATATTTAATAAGAAAATAAATATGCAAAAAATGTAAAAAATATAATAAATTTATATAAATTATAATAAAAAATTAAATAAATTAATTAAAAATTATAAAAATAGTAATAATAAAAACATGATAAGAATAAAACTATGCTAAAGAATAAAAATTAATAAAAAATAAGAATAATGAAATTTATTTTTTGATAGTTTTGGTTTTCTTAGTAGTTTTAGTCTTCTTTTTAGTCTTTTTAGTTTTTTTGGTTGATTTTTTAGCTGATTTTACTTGTTTTTTAGTTTTTTTCTTAGTTTCTTTTTTAAGAAATTTTGCTTTTTTACTTACTAAATGTTCACGTCCAGTTACTAAACAGAAATCAGCATCACAACGTTTACAAACCCACATTCCTTCAGGACAAGTTTTACCTTGTTCATAGCCCAAAGCTTTGGTTTTCTTACAATATGGACAATAATTTTTATATCCTGCAGAATAATAATTATAAGAACCTTTTTTACCACAACTACAGCGTCCTATTGACCTTACATTATCTTTTGTGACTTTGACAGATTTTGGTCCAACTGATTTAAATAATCTACTCCAATAAGAACTTTTTTTATAAGATTTTTTCTGACTATTACTTATTGTAGTTTTAGCAGCTTGAACTAAATTTTTTTGACTTATGTTAGAAGATATTTTATTATCAATTTCTTTCAATCCATTAGTTCCTAAGAAATTTTCATTTCCCATCATAGGAGCTATTGATATTGAAAACATTATAAATAGGGTTATTAACCCATAAGCAAATTTTTTACCTTTCAAAATA
>JAISIQ010000099.1 GCA_031261945.1 Methanobrevibacter sp. | reverse complement strand
ATTGGTGCTTATGTTGGAGACATGGCAAAAGGAGTTCACAATGGAGAAAAAGATTTAGAAATGGCTAATGCTAGAAAACATTTAGATTGGGAAGACCAATATGCTTTAGCTATTTGTCCGGCCGATGCCCGTGCAAAAAGAGAAAACAGACCTCCAGAAGATCCTGACACATGTACAATGTGTGGAAATTATTGTGCTGTAAAGATAGTTAATGAATGGCTAGATCAAGCTGAAAGCGACTTCTTTGATGAAGTTTAATTAAATAGCTATTTTTTAATATTGATTAAGCTTTTATTAATTAAGCTTTTTATTAAAATTTTTTATTACTATTTTTTATTATTATTTTTATTACTACTTTTATTTTTTATTTTAATTTCAATGAAAATATTTTTAAAATAATATGAAAATATATGAAAATCTTTATAAGAATTAAAATAAAATTAATATTAATAAATCAACCAATAAATATGATACTAATTATATTTACTAATTATATTAATGCTAATTTATATTAATTCTAAATATAATATTAATATAATCTAATATGTTGTTAATATAATGCTAATTTTATAAATAAACTTATATAGTTAATTTTATTAAAATTTATTAAGATTTTATCAATTAAAATCCATTTTATAAATATTTTTATAAATATAATTATAAATATATTCACAAATACAACTTATAATTACAAATCATAATTACAAATCATAATTACAAATTATAATGCGATTAAAATACATTTTACTATTATAACGGTGATGAAATGAAGCATTGGATAGAGAGAATAGCTGATGAGTTAAAAGAGAGAAAAGTAGAAAAACATGTTATTGCAAGTGGTACATCAATATCAGGATCAATACATATAGGAAATTCCTGTGATGTGTTTATAGCTAATGCTGTTGGAAAACAACTCAGGAAATTAGGAGAAAATAGTGAAACTATTTGGATAGCCGATGATCATGACCCTCTTAGAAAGGTTCCACACCCATTACCAGAAAGTTATGACAAATATCTTGGAATGCCTTATTCAAATATTCCCTGTCCTGACGGATGTTGCGATAGCTTTGTAGAACATTTTGAAAAACCACTATTCGATGTTTTAGATGATTTTGGAATAGAATTAACTCCGTATTCTGGATTTAAAATGTATAAAGATGGTAGCTATGATGAATATATTAGAATAGCTCTTGAAAATGCAGAGAAAATTAGAGAGATATTTAATAAATACAGAGAACATCCTCTTGCAGAAGATTGGTTACCTTATAATCCAATATGTGAAGAATGTGGAAGAGTAAACACAACAAATAGCTATGCTCATGAGGGAGATATTGTATCCTATAAATGTCAATGTGGCTATGATGGAAAAATGGATATAAAAAGCGGAGAAGGGAAACTTACATGGAGAGTAGAATGGGCTGCAAGATGGAAAATATTCCAAGTCACTTGTGAACCGTTTGGTAAAGACCATGCAGCAAGTGGTGGTTCTTATGATGTTAGTAAAGTAATCTCCGAAGAAGTATTTGATTATCCTGCACCTTATCCTGTTCCTTATGAATGGATTACATTAAATGGGGAAGCTATGTCTAAATCCCATGGTGTTTTCTTTACTCCGAAACAATGGCTAGAAATTGGTCCGGCTGAAAGCCTCAACTACTTTATATTTAGAAGCAAACCAATGAAACACAAAGATTTTTCACCAAATATGGCATTTCTTGATTTTATGGATCAGTTTGACAAGGTTGAAAAAGTTTTCTTTGATGAAGAAGAAGCACCATCTGAAAAAGAAGGTAAAAAGTTCAAAAAGATTTATGAAATAGCTCAAATCAGAGACAGCGATCCATTGCCATTTAGACCACCATATAGGTTCTTAACTGTAGCTTATCAAATAGCTGGGGACAATCCAGAAAAAATATTTGAAATTCTAAAGAAGAACTCACAACTAACAAAAAGCTTTGAAAACAAGGAATTCACCAACCTTACAGAAAAAGAAATAGAACAATTCAACCAAAGAATTGAAAATGTGAAAAACTGGTTAGATAAATATGGTCCTAAATTTGTTAAGTTTCAGGTTATGAAAAAAATTCCAAGATTAGAGCTATCTGATGATCAAAAAGCATTCCTTGGAGATTTAGCTAATTTACTTGAAGAAAAAGAATTTAGCTCAGCTGAGGCACTTCATGATGAAATGTATGAAACTCTTAACTCTCACAATTTAAAACCACAAAAAGCATTTCAAGCTATTTATAAAATGATTCTTGGACAAAAACAAGGGCCAAAAGCAGCTTCATTCCTTTTATCATTAGATAAAGACTTTGTGGTTAGAAGATTGAAAATGGAAGAATAGTTTTTATAATTTTTATTTTATTATTCTTTCATTAAATTTTACATTTATAGATTTTTTATATTTGCTTTTTGTTAATTATTTAATTTTTATTAGTTTTTTAATCCTAAGTACTATGCAAAAATAATATTTTAATCTAAAATTTAAAAAAATCATATTAATTTTTATTTCATATATATACAGACTTGCTTTTTTTCAATAAAATAACTGTTAATGTTTTAACTATGTATAATAAAAACTTAAATTAAAATAATAATTCATCAGATCTATTTGACATATTTCAATATTTTCTTTCCTAAATCAGTTGTTACAAATAGCCTACCTCTTACTTTTTCTTCATTAAGGCATTTAACAAGTTTATTATCTTGTAATCCTCGAAGTGCTCTACTTGTATGAGCTGGACTTATATCTGTTTTTTTAGATATTTCAGAAGATAGTAAAATATCATCGTCAATGACGGATAAGACTTTTTTACGATGTTCCGAGGTTTTAACATATGATAACAAGTCAATTATTTCTTTTTTCATAATTTTAAACTTGTTTTTCATTTAATATAGAATTAATTGCTTTAAGATTTCCTTAAATTTTTCTTAAAATTTTCTTTTCATTGCCATAAGATTGCATTATATTTATATAATAATAAATGCAATATATATTAATAATTATTAAATAATGGAAGAAAAAAGAAATCAAAGATTTATATGGTGTTAAAATGGATAAAAACAGTAAGATAGTATATATTTTAGTAGTTATTGGATGTATTATTGTGCTAATGTTGTGTATTAAACATATTGAGGATCCTTATAATCTTGGTTTAAGTAAATCATTAGATGAAGATTATGATAGTACAGTAAGAACCTTTGAAGTATATGATGAAAACAAAGATGGAAAACTTGATTTTGAAGAGTATAAAAGAGAATTTGAAAATATGGATAGCTTTAGTAATGGGTTTACAGGCGGTAATCGTGAAACTAGTCAGGATATGATTCGAAAAGTTTTCGATTATGAAAATTTGGACAATGATTTATTTTTAAGCCCTGAAGAAGTATATAATTCATTTAAAAGAGTTTAATTAAATATATGGTGTTAAAATGGATAAAAATAGTAAAATAGTGATTATGGGAGTTATTATAGGAATTATGATATTATTTGTGCTGGTTTCTGCAATATCTACGCAGATTACACAAATGACTAGTGTAAATAGTTATAATAATAAATATAATAGTGATGATCCTTATGATTTGGGACTAAGTCGACAATCTGATACGGCTTATGATGTGGTTATAGATCTTTTTGAACGATATGATACTAATAAAGATGATAAACTAGATTATAATGAATTTATCATTTCGGGATATGGTTCAGAATCGGAACTTGGAAGTAAAAGAACATTTAATAGCATAGATAGAGAAAACTCTACTTCCGATGGTTATATAAGTCCAAATGAATTATGGTATGAAATAAGTGGAATAAACGAAGCAATGAATAAAAATAAAAAGTAGTGTCATGACAAATTAATTTTTGTTTAATATTTATTAAGAGATATAATATTTTGATAATTTGTGGTCTGAATAATATTAGTAGTAATAGTATTTATAGCTGTTGTATGAGTAGGAATATTGATTAGCACTTTAAATGCTCCAGAAGGTATTGAATTAGACGGACAAACATAGTATGTTGGAGATAAAATCTATACATCAGAGCAGACAGAAGGTAGCCAAGGAAGATAATTACTCAAATAACTAAAATAAGGTGATAAAATGAAAAAATACAAAGATAGAACTGTAATAAGTTTAAGAAATGATACAAAGGGAGAAATGGATGATTTAAAATCTGTTGGAGATAGTCATTCTAAATTCATAGAAGTGCTTTTATTATATTGGAAAACTGGAGATGAAAGCATAAAAGAAAATTATAAGGCTAAATCTAATATTGATGAAAAAATAGCTAAAAATAAAAGCAATAATATTAGTAAAAATTATGCAGATGCAGACGGGTAGAATTTTGATTACTATAAAGGAACTGGTACGATTGAAGGTAATACGATAATAAGCAACCCACATGATTATAGCCCCTATATGAACTATTACTATTAAAGTTAAGGAATAGTTAATTATTGTCAAATGATATTTTTGATTTGTGATTACCTTATAAACCAATTTTTTAAAAATCCTATAGAATTCATTATAAATATATAAATGAACAGAAAGAACATATAATGGAGTTACAGGAATATACTCAGGAGATGATGATGCCACTAATTTTTTCATTAGAGGCAATAATAACAATGCAATTCTTTATATAATAGATTCTAGTGATTATAATGGAACTTCATTTGATCTGATGATATATTCAACCAAATAAAGTTTTTAGGACAAATATACTGAAAATATTAGTCATTGCTAGCTTTGGTTGGCCCATATTAATAATAATTTGTGTAATAGCTATAGCTATTGTTTTAGATGAAGAAATGAAAAAAAGACTTAGACAAATGCATAGCTACAAATGAAGAGGAAAGTATTATGTTAAGATTAGCTAATAATTATCTTGATTTAGCTATAAATAGTAATTGCTTATTGTTACTATAATAAATTAATAAGTTTTAAAGAAATTTCAATAAATTAATAGATTAATGGGGGTTTATATGTGCGTTGTTTTATATTAAATGAGAAAAATCTGGATTATCGCTATGGAATTGAATTAATATTAAATTATTTAAATAAACTTGATATTAAAAGGAATATGTTATTAGTTTATAAGAATGATTTTTATCCAGGGGTTTTGTTTATTAAACCTTTGGGGGTGGATTTTGAAGATACTTGTTATTGTAAAGAGGATTTTATGGTTTGGAAAGGTTTTTGTTTTAACAGTATTGGTTTTAGGGTTGATAATCTTACTTTTAATACTGAAAAAAAGTTATTAGAAGCACTAAAAGATAATTATAGTGTTGAGGTTAATGTTTTTCACGATGGGTCTTATTTTGTTGATCCTTATATGGAACAAATAAATTTAGATGATTTAGAGGAGGATGAAGAAGAGGAGGTTGAAGCTGTGAAATATAGTGATAAATGGTATTATGATAATGGTTATATTAAGAAGTGGGGTTTGGTTTGGATTAAAAGGGGTTCTTATTTTGATAAAGATGGTTGGAATGGTATTAATACTTTTATATTTATTGTTTGTATGGCTTTTATGATCTTTTGTATTATTAATGCTATTGGTGGTATTTAATTTTTGTGTTAAATATAATACTAATATGAAGAAATATATTAAATTAAATTTAATAAAAAGGTTAAAAAACTTAACGAAAAGAAAAATATCTTTGAAAAACCAAAAAAATCAATAGTCAAACAAAGTGGACTGTTTTGAATTTTCTTTTTCATTATAATCTACTAATTTTTCTTTAATTACTTTAACATAATTAGTTTCAATATTATAATTATCTCTAATCTTTTTTATTTTAGTAAATAGGTCTCTACTATAATCTCTACTGACTCTACCCTTTTCATACAAAGCAAAAATATCATCATAAAATTGAGGATAATCATTTTTTATGAAATTAAGAAAAGTTCCTCTTGTTTTACCATATAAATTAAGTGGCCCAAGTAATATAGTATGAATATTTCTTTCTTCTGCACTTTTAAACATTGAATCAATGTGTTGGTAGCTATCAGTTAAGTATGGAATTATTGGCATGAAATGCAAACCAGTTGATGCATTAGTTTGTGCTCTAACTATTTCTAACACTCGAAGTCTATCTTCTGAACTAGGTGCATTTGGTTCAAGAGTTTTTTGAATCTCCCCATCCAACGAAGTTATACTCACAGCTATATTAACAAAATTCAACTGGGATAATTCATCAATCAGGTCTAAATCACGGAGAATAAGATCAGATTTAGTAGAAATAATCGCAGGATTTTTGTGTTTTATAAGAACCTCCAACACATCTCTCATTAATTCGTGTTTTTTCTCAATAGATTGATAGCTATCTGTTACAGTACCAATAGCTATTATTTCATTTTTCCAAGAGGGTTTAGATAGCTGTTTATCCAATTCTTCTGCAATATTAGTTTTTATATAAATATTATTAAAAAATCTATTAGAATTTGCTCCATTTGAGCCAACAATGTCTCCATAATTAGATTCAAGATATTTATGAGAATAAAGAGCATAACAATATTTACATTGATGAGAACAACCCCTATAAATATTTAAATCCCATTTATAAGGCATCGATCTTTTAATTTTGTTACATGCACTTTTACAAATAATATTATGATAGGTATAATTTATTTCCTTGTAGCCTACTTCATCAGGATTTATTTCCTTGTGAACTTTTTCTTTGTTATTCATGTTTTACCTGTTATAATTATAATTATAATTTTTAGAGTTTAAATATACTACAGAAAAAGCATTTGAAAAATAATAGTATAAATAGTATAAACAGTATTAATAAAATTAAATATTAATAAAAATATTATGAAAAATATTATAAAAATGAATAATAGCTATTAAAAAACTATTAAAAGAATA
>JAISIQ010000089.1 GCA_031261945.1 Methanobrevibacter sp. | reverse complement strand
AATCAAAATATTCCTGATGAGAAATATAATAAATTAAAAGAAGAATTAGAATTGAAAGATTCAAGAATTAAGCGTTTAGAAGAAATAAAAAGTTTATTTTCTGATCTAGATGATGGCTTTAATAATAAATATCAAAGTAAAGAAGGTTTACCAGAAGAAATAGCTTCAATTATTAATGATACTAATATTCCTAAACTTAAAGATAATAAACTTATTAATGAAGATAACGAAGTTAAAAAACTGAAAAAAGAACTTCAACAATGCCGATCTCAAGTTAAAGAATTGAAAAAAATAGAAAATTATTACAATCAATTAACTTCTCCTCCTAAACGAGATTTAACTTCTTTCCAATCTCAAATATATTACTTAATTCCTGATAAAGAGATGGACTCTCAAGAAATTTATGAATATATTCGAAAAATAGCTTTTGACAATATTTCTCAAGAAAATCTTACTAATATATTAAGAAATCTTGAAAGAAAAGGATATTTAAAAAATAAAGGAGAGAACTTAGAAAAAGCTATTTGGGTTAAAAACCACAAAAATTAGATAACTATCTTCTTTTAATAAAATTATAATGTTATAATTGCACAAAAGCTCTTATATACGATGCTTCGGCAGCAATGTTTATTGGAATGAAATAGCTATAATAGCTATTTTCTACTAATTTATCTAAATTTGTTAAATTTTCAACAATCCATATATCATTTTTAAGAAAGATCTTGTGGATTTTATTTTCTCCATATTTATCTACACTACAGCTGTCTATAGCTATTCCTTTAATATTATTTTCAATAAATAGCTTAGCTAATTCTTTAGAAATATAAGGATTTTTTATAAAATACTCTTCATTTCCATAATTTTTATACCATGAAGTGTTTAAAATAGCTATTTTACTAAATTTATTTTTTTTAATATTTTCTTTAATATTAAAATTTTCAATATCTTTGATTTTAATTTCATGATTAGATATAGAAGAGAGGGATATAGAAGAGGATGAATTTATAGAATTACTTATATCATTTTTTAAATCATTTCTTAATTTAAAAATATTAGCATTTCCTATTAGATTGTTAAGTTTTAAAGAATTAACTTTAGATCCTTCTTCTAAATAATGATATGGGGCATCGATATGGGTTCCAACATGTAATCCTCCATTAATTTTAAAAAGAGAATAGCTATCTTCTTTTTTACTAATTTTTGCTAGTGAAAATTCAGGATCTTCTGGAAAAGCTGGAGAATTATCTTTTATTTCATGACTCAAATCAATGTATTTCATAATTTAACTCTTAACTATTTTTATTCATTGTTTTTCATGATTTTTTAGCTAAATCATAAACATTATCTATAATAATTTTAAATAAGTCATCATGTATTATTTCTTTATGTTTTGGAGGACTTACAAGTAAACTAAGAGCTTTATTTATAACTTCATCTATATCATTAGATCTATACATTAGATTTTTATTTATATAATATTGATCAACAGATAGAGGAATTCCAGGATAACATGAAATAACAGGGGTTTGTAAAATAGCTGCTTCCCTATTCATGGTTCCGCCTGCTCCAATTACCAAATCACATTTTTTTATTATACTTGATGTATCAACTGGAGGTTTTAAAATAGTAACATTTTCTATATCTTTAAAAATATCTGCTTGTTCTTTAAATCGAGGTAAAATTAAAATATTTGCATATTCTTTTAATACATCTACAATAGGGGAAAGAACTGATTCTCTACAATCTGCATCTAAATATGATGCAAGTGAAGGTTCAGGTCTCATTAATATAGTTTTTAAATTTTCTTTATTTAAATTTAACTTTTCAAGAACATTTTCATCATATTTGAAACTTTTAAAATGCAGAATTTCAGATGTTCCATTGTAACGAATCATCTTATTAGGATCTGCTCCATATCCAATTAGTTTCCAAACATCAATTATTTGAGGAGCAATTATTCTATTACACAAAGGCAATGTTAATTTATTTGCAGCTTCTGCATGTTCATTATCTAAAATATATAAACTTGGTATTCCAAGACCAAAAGAAATTCTCGGAAGTTCAATAGAATGTTTTGATAAAGCAATATCTATTTTTTCACTTGAAATAAGATCTGCTAAATCATTTGTTCTATTAGTACTTTCTTTAAGTTTTTCATCTAATGTAACTCCATGTTTTCCTAAAGAAATAAAATCAAAACCATACATATCCATAAGTTTATGAATATCTCCGAATTTACGGCTGGTTATTATTAGGTCTTCTCCTTCTTCTTGAAAATATGTAATAATATCTTTAAAAAATCTAACATGAGGGGCATTAGTTATATCTATCCATATTTTCATTAAATCACCAAGTTTAAGCTTAGATTTTTATTTTTATTTTTATTTTTATTTTTATTTTTATTTTTTTTATTATTATTTTTATTATTATTATTTTCTCATTATTTCATCATTGTGTTTTAAAAGATTCAATAGCTGAAATAACTTCTTTTAAACCTTTTTCTTGTTTTAAACTTGTTTTTATAACTTTCACATTTGAATTTATGATTTTTACATCATTAACCATTTTATCAGCATCTGCTCCAACTGCATCAGCTATATCTATTTTGTTTATAATTACTAAATCAGCGCTTTGGAAAATTAAAGGGTGTTTTTCTACAGTATCATCACCTTCACTGACACTTATAACCACAATTCTCATATGGGAACCAAGATCAAAGTCAACAGGACAAATAAGGTTTCCAACATTTTCAATAAAGAGATAATCTATATTTTCAAGTGCCATATCATGAATAGCATGTTCTACAAGATGTGCATCAAGATGACATTCTTTTCCAGTATTTAATCCAACAACTGGAACATTATGTTTTTCAAATCTTCCCGCATCAAATTTACTTATGACATCTCCTGCAATAACTCCAATTGATCCATTCATATTTTCAATTAATTCTTCAATTAGGGATGTTTTACCAGAACCAATAGCTCCTACAAAATCAACACAAAATACATTATTTTCATCCATTATATTTTGATTTTTATCTGCTAATTTTTTGTTTGCTTTCATTATATTATGTTGAACTTCTACTTCAGCTATTTTATGCATATTATCCTCTTTTCCTCTTTTTATTTTTAATATTGAATTTAATTATTAAGTTTAATTATAAGTTTAATTATAATTTTAACTATTAATTTTATATTGTATTTTCTCTTTTATATTTCATCTTTTCATCTTTTTTTTGGTTTTTATAAAGTTTATTCGTCATCTGGTTTTTCAATTATAATATTTTTAACAATACAATCTTTTCCATTAGTAATAGCTATTCTATTAGTATCACATTTAGGACATACAACAACAGGAGTATAATGATCAAGATCTTCGTCTTCTACTTTTCCAGAATAGCTACACTCTTGACACTCAATTTCTATAGGAATATCTTCAATTATAAATTTAGCATCTTTAGCTATTGTATCTTCACTTAATACTCCTAACATGAATTTCACTTGTTCTGGATTAAGTAAAGCCATTCTACCCATCTCAACAGTTACTTCGATAACTTCTGTGGCATCATTTTCTTCAGCATTTGATAGAACTGCCTTTAAAATTCCATCTGCCATTGATAATTCATGCATTAATATATACCTCTTTAATTTATTATTTTTTTTATCATTGTCATTATTATTACTATTATTACTATTATTGTTTTTATTATTTTTATTAATAGTAATAGTAATATTGATAGTAATATTATTCTTGTTATTTTTCTTTTTATTTTTAATTATGATAAAATTATTTTTATAAAATTTATATTTAATTATATCTATTATATTTATTATATTTATTATAATTTTTATTATAATTTTATAATTATTATTATTCTTGTTATTTTTATTTTTATTAAGAATAATCTTATTAAGAAAAATATTTTATTAAGAGAAATTTTATTAGAAATTTTAAAATGATAAGTAAAATTTTAAATAATATTAATACAAAATATGATATATTGACGATTATTGACTCTTATAATTAATTTAATGGAAGAATCAAAAAATATCATGATATTGAAGATTAATGGTGATTTTATTGATAATTGGTGGTTCAGCATCACAAAAATTAGCAGCTAATGTTGCAGAAGAGCTTGGGGATTGGCTTTGCCCAATTGAAACTAAAAAATTTCCTGATGGTGAAAGATACATACGAATAAAAGGAAAAGAAAAAGAGAATAATATTGGGGAAAATGGTATTGGGGAAAATGGAAAAAATGGCTCAAACGATTCAAATAGCTTAGTTCTTGATAAAGAAGCTATTGTAATACAATCAACAGGATATCCTCAAGATGAAAATCTTATTGAACTACTTTTTATAATTAAAAATCTTAAGAGCTTAGGTGTTGAAAAAATAAAAGTAGTTATACCTTATTTTGGTTATGGGAGACAAGAAAAAAGATTTAAAGAAGGGGAAGCTATTTCTGCCCAAATTGTAGCAAATCTTATTGAAAATGCAGGGGCAAATGAAGTTTTATCAATAAACCTCCATGAAGATAGTGTAAGAGATTTCTTTACAATTCCAAGTAAAAACATTTGTGCGATGTCTGCAATAGCTGAACATATATCTAAATCAACAAGTGATCCTATAATTATAGCTCCAGATAAAGGAGCTTTAGGTTTTGCAGAGAAAATAGCTAAATTCATAAACTGTAGTTGTACTTATATGAATAAAGTAAGATTGGGTCCAGATAAAGTTGAAACTAAAATAGCAGATATTAGATGCGATTTTCCAGCAGATGATCCTGAACTTTCAAAAGCACAAAAAAACCAAAAAAACAAAGTAATAGCTGAAAAAGTAAATATTCAATCTGTAAAAGGCAAAGAAGCTATTATCATCGATGATATAATAGCTACTGGTGGCACAATAGTGAATGCAATTAAAATATTAAAAGATAATGGTGCTAAATCTGTTGATGTTTGCTGTGTTCATCCAATACTTGTAAATGATGCTGTTTTAAAGATTTATTCTGCGGGTGCTAAATCAATTGCTGGAACAGATACATTAAAATCAGAAGTTGCTTGTATTTCTGTTGCTAAAATAATAGCTGATGCTTTAAAATAATAATCATTATTGATATTATTAATATTATTAAATATGGATTTAGAGTTGGATTTAGTAAAAAAAGAAAAAGAAAGATTAAAAATAAATTTAATATTATATTTTTATCTTTTTATTTCAACTCCTAATTCTTCTTCTACTAATTTAGAAATATTATTTATTTTTTTAACACAAAAATCTTCTGATTCTGATGATAAAGAATTCCATTCAGCTTCGTTCGAAAATTTACTATGATATGTTTGTCCTGAAATTAATTGTGAATAATTATCGTCGTGTTGTTTTTTTACATATTGGGTGAATTCTAATAATTCTTCTCTTAATTGTTTAGGAATGTAGTTAAATTGTTTAATATCTTTTTTAATTCTCGTGAGATTAAAATAAATAGATTTTCTATCACGAAATATGATTTCACAATAATCATCTCGATTGCTAAATTCACAATAAATTGTTTCATTTGCGAATTGATTCTTAAATAATATATCATGAATTTCTAGTAAGACTTCTTGCTGTTTATCGAATATTAATTGTTTTTTTAGATTTGATTCTTGATATTCTAGTTGTTTTTTTAGATTTGATTCTTGTTTGGTTAATTGTTTAGTTAATCTTTCATCTGCTTTGTCCATTTGAATAGTTAATCTATCTTTAGCTTCTATCATTTGAGTGTCTAATCTATTATCTGCTTTATTTAACTGCTTTTCTATATTCTTTTCATTTCTATATTGAGCAAATAAAACACTTAATATTGCAACAGCTGAACCACACATTGAAATAGCATTACCAAAACTCATTTTATTATCCACTAATATTTTTCCAAATACTATAATAGTGATAATTCCTATAATAACTCCAATATATCCTAAATCCCACATTTTTTTCAGCAATTTTCCACATGACATGATAATTAATTTTTTTATTAATATATTATTAATTTTTCTAATTGGTTACACCATATATTGAA
>JAISIQ010000050.1 GCA_031261945.1 Methanobrevibacter sp. | reverse complement strand
GAATGCCATGGGCCGGACTTGAACCAGCGACATCTAGATCTTCAGTCTAGCGTTCTCCCAACTGAACTACCATGGCAAATGGGCCGAGCGAGATTCGAACTCACGATCACCGCCATGTCAAGGCGGTATCATACCCCTAGACCACCGGCCCTATACCTTACTAAGATTTAGTTTAATTCATATATAACCTTTTCTATTTTTGAAGGTTCAATATTATTAAAATTAAAAGACTTCCAATTTTTTAGTTATGATAATTTTTATTTTAATATAGTTTTTATTTTAATAATTTATGAATTGAATGATTATAATAATTGAGTGGTTATAAGTGGTATATACTATAAAAATCTCTAAAAAATAAACTAAGAGAATAAATAAAATATTTAAATTTAAAATTAGTTAACTTTAAAAAGCTACTAATAAAAAAATAAAATTGGCCAGAATCGGCCAATAGTTCAAAACTTATTATTTGATAGCTAATTTAATATCATCAGCTTTCACAGTTTTTCTACCGGCATGGCGAGCGTAGTCAACAGCTTTCTTAGCTAATACGTCACCTTGTTCTTCTAGTGCTTCTGCTAATGCAATTTTTGCGTCATCACTAATTCTTTGTGCACCGGCATTTTTTAATATACGACCTACAGGTGCGATTGGTAATTCACTCATATTTTCACCTCCAATTGAATGTTGTACTATTAGACATATAAAGCTTTCGGTTAAAATCCCTTTATATTATGGCATATTGAAAAATTAATCATAATATTTATTATAAATTTATAATATGAAAATGAAAATACTAATGTTTAAAAAATAAGGATATTATTATGTAAAATTAAAAAAATAAGAAAATTTAAATAAAAAAATAAAAATAAAAATAAAAAAAATTAAAAGAAGAATTAAAAGAAAAAATTAAAAAAATAATAAAATAATAAAATAATAGAATAAAAAAAAATATTAAAAATAATAAAAATAAAAAAAATATTTAAAAAATGTGTCAATGACTATTTAATAAATATTTCTAAGAATTTTGCATAAACAGGTCTTGTTACAATAATTCCAACTAATACACCAATTATTGTAGTAAATGCAAAACCCGCTAATGTTCCAATACCACTACTTCCTCTTGCAAAGCCTACATATGCAAGTGGTAGCATTGCAGCTATTAATGTACCTGCAGAAGCAAATACGATGAAAAGTGCATTTTTTACATTCATTCTTGTTCTTGTTTGCCTACGTTTTTTATTATCTGTTTTTTTACCTAGAACTTCATCAGTAATGATAATTTGATCATCTACACCAGTACCTACAGAAGCAATAAGACCTGCAATAGCTGAAAGATCAAGATTCCATTGAATAATTGATGCAACTCCCATAACAATCAATACTTCAGAAACACTAGTTATTATAATAGGAATAATTAATATAGGTTTTCTATATCTAACATAAATAATGGCAGAAATAGCTAAAATAGCTAACAATCCTGCAATAATAGCTCCATTTAAGAATTCTTCCCCAAGTTCTGCTGAAACTGTATTTGATCCTACAACCTGAATTTTCACAGGAAGGGAGCCTGTTTTTAGAACTGTATATACAGCCATAGCTTGAGATTGAGCTTCTTCAACAGTATTTTCACCACCAGTAACTTGCATTTCAGTTGCTGCTTTACCATTAGCTAATTCTGGAGAAAGCAATGGAGGGTTTTCATCAATAAGTTTACCATCTAAATACATATAAACTGGTTCATTTGCTTTTCCTTTAGCTAGTTCAGCGAAATGTTGAGCCCCTTTTGTTGAAATCTTAAATGGAACCATCCATGAAGTATCAGTTATTTCATACATATCAACACTACTTATATCTGATCCAGTTAATGCAACTTCTGCACTTTCATTACCTATTTTAGCTTCAAATTTACCAGGAGATCCAATAAGCCGTTCTATTTCTTCAGGACTTACTCCTGCCATTTCAATTATAACTAATTGATCCCCACTAGCTCTAACTTTTACATCTTGAACACCATACAAATTTAAACGTTTATCAAGAACGGTTGTTACAACATTCATTGTTTCTTGATCAACAGGTTTTTCAAGTTGTAATTGTATTAATGATCCCCCTTTTAAATCAAGTCCCTGTTGTAATCCTAAAGTTGAAATACTAACAATACTTGCTATAATTAGAACTATTAACAAAATAACTCTTTTATCTTTGAAAAAATTAGATATATCTCTTTTTCTCATCTTTTCCACTCCATATACCATCTAATAATTCCAAGATTCATAAACCAAGTTGTTAAAATATCTGCAACTAAACCAAAAATTAATACAGCAGCTATATTACTTAAAGTAGATGCTTCAGGAATGAGAATAATAGTTACAATATATAAAACTACCATAGAGGCAATAGCTGTAATAGACATAGTCATACCTGTCTTCATAGCCTCCCTTGCTCTATCGACTACCTTTCCTTCTCTTCTTCTAAGTACTCGAGTAGTTAAAAGAATATCAGTATCTACACTATAACCAATTAACATAAGAATTGCTCCAACAGAAGCTATTGATAAAGGAATATTAAATAGAGACATTCCAGCAATAGCTATTATAATATCTGAAAGTGCAGCCAGTATAACAGCAATAGATGGAACAAATTCCCTAAATATAATGAATACTGTGATAGCCATGAATAAAAATGCAAAAGCCATAGCCCAATAAATTTGGATCATAGCTTCCTCACTCAATACAGGACCTACAGCATTGTAATTAACAACTTCTCCTTTCCCTGCCAAAGCAGTAGCAAATGCACTTGAGTTTATTTCAACACCCATTTCAAGAGTAACATCTTTTCCTTCATTACTCATAACCTTAACTTCATCTATATTTAGAGCATTTTTCAGTTGATTTTCTAAAGCAGAAGACGCCATAGGTTCATTCATTTTCAAAACAGCTAATGAACCTCCTTTTAAATCGATTCCCTCTTCCAATCCATTAAAAGCTATTAGTCCTGCTGAGATTATAGTTATTATTACAGGAATGGCAATTAACAGCTTATAATTATCCATGAATTTTTCTAACATTAAAGCACCGTTATTATATCTTATTGATTATATATTATTGATTAATATTATTAATTATATTTTGTTGATTTTTATATTGAATACTTTTCTCTTTTCTAATTGATATTTTAATTGAATATTATTTAAATAAACAAGAATATAAAATAAATACAATTTGAATAAATACGATTTGAAATAAATATAATTTATATTATTACTTATTACTATATTTTTAATACTATTTATAATTTTACCATAACTATTACTATGACATTTATTATTAGAATTAATATTATTAGTATTAAATTATTAATATTTTTTTATAATAATATTATTATATTCTATTATTAACATTATATATTAGTATTAGTAAATTTAATATTAGTAATAATAAGCATTTATAGTAATAATTAAATTATAATACTCTTAATAACAATCGACTATTAATTGTTTTATTATTAATATAGTATTAATTATAATAATATTGATATTTTTAAATTACTTGTTAATAAAAATAACAGTATTAACCTATTATCTAACAATAATTTAAGTTTTAAAGTAAAATAAATGCTAAGAATAAGATTATAAAAAAATAGACTGAATGAGCGTGTTTATAATGCTTGGTGAAATTTTAAGAAAAATGACTGATGTGGAAAATAAAAATGACAGTGACTCTATTAAAAAAGACTTTGAAAAATTCTTTAAAGAATATATAAAAGATAATGAAGACTATAAAACTAAGGTATCACGTAACCAACGCACCGGTCCATGGTTAGGTGTTGTCAATAAAAAAATAAAAGATAAAGGAAACAGTAAGGATGACGGTTTTACTTGCGATTTTCATATAATACTTTCTTTAAATAAAAGTAAATTTAAAGGTAAAATTGCCCTTGCTCTTCACACAACTCTTAATGAGAAGAAACATTGTGAACAAAATGAAAAGATTAGAAATGAACTAAAGAGTTTATATAATAATATTGAAACCCTTGACCAGATTGAAACCCTTGACATCAAAGGCAGCGGTTTTGAGTATTGGAACCCAAAATATTTCTTTATTAAGTGTTATGATGCGGATAAGATTCATGATGAAAAAATAATTGAAGATTTAAAATACTTAGAATGTATTTATAATAAATTAATTCTTGAATATATTAAAATTAAAGATTCAATATAAATTATTAATACTACATATTTTTCAGTATCAAAAAGGTCTAAAAAGTATAATTAAGTATTAAGTGGTGATTATATTAGAGGATTGTTTAGTAGTAAATCAAAAACACCAGAAAAAAAATTAGTGAAAAAACTAGTTGGAGGATTTGGCTTAGAACTAAATTGTGGGATGAAAGAAATGGAATTGATTTTCAACCACAAAGTTTTTGACACAAACAATAAATTTAGTTATACTTCATTTAAATAAAAAAAATTATCTAAAAATTGTTTATTTATAAAGGTTGTTTATTTAAATTAATTACTAAATAAACTTAAATCTAATAGCTTAGCTATATTTTCACTATCTTCTTGTAATTGTCCGGGAGTTTTATCTTTGGTTCTAACTGTAAAACTTTCAACAACTCTTGCACCCCTAACATTGACTTTTTCTTCCATTCTTTTTATTGCAGATCTTCCACCAGATCCATTCATAGTAGCAAAAAGAACTATATCTTTTCCTTGAAGATTACAATTGTCAATTAGAGTTATAATTGCAGGAGCTGGTTTTCCTGCCCATGTAGGAGTTCCAAAATAAACCATTCCATATTCTTCAAGGTCAACTTTTTCAGGAAAAATTTCAGTTTTATTTTCTCTAAAAGCATCAATTGAGGAGGTAATTTTATCCATAAATCTATTTCTTTTTTTCTTATCTTTAATCCTAATTATATCTGTTTCTAATTCATGTGAAAGTGTTTCAGCCACTATTTTTGTTTTTTTACTTTCAGAATAATAAATTATAATAGTTTTCATATTATCTCTCCCTCAATTAATAATTCAATTAAGGCCTCATTCCATAGCTATTTAAAGCTTCTGTTTCTTTAAAACCACACATTAAATTCATATTGTGAATAGCTTGACCTGAAGCTCCTTTAACTAGATTATCAATAGCTGAAATAACAATTAAATGGCCATTATCATCAATTTCAAAGCCACCAATATGAGCATAATTAGATCCACGAACAGCATTTAAATTTGGAAGTTCATTATCTTCTAATATTTTTACAAATGGCTCATCTTTGTATTGTTTTTTATAAATAGCTATTAAATATTCTTTCACATATTCTTTATCATAATCCCTATAAATATTTAGATTTTTTGATGGTTTTAAGAAAGTGTGACTTGTTGTTAATATTCCCCTAATTACTGGAACAAGGTGAGGAGTAAATGAAACTTTTACATTTGAAAATAATCCTAACTCTTGTTGGATTTCTGGCATATGCCTATGGCTTGTTATATTATAAGGAATAACATTATCACTACAATTAGGAAAATGGAAATTAGGAGCAGGATTTACTCCCCCTCCACTGATTCCTGTTTTGGAATCGATAATTATATTATCTACAAGTTTTTCTTTTGATAATGGAAGATTTGCTAAAATAGCTCCTGTTGGAAAGCAACCAGGATTAGCTATTAAGTCTGCTTTTTTAATTTCTTCCCTATAAATTTCAGGAAGACCATATACAACTTTTATGTCTTTATTCGTATTAGTATTATTAATATCATTTGTTAATGGAGCAGTATGTTTCATCCCATACCACTTTTCATAAATAGCTATATCCTTAAACCTATAATCTCCACTTAAATCGATCACTTTAGCCCCAGTTTCTAAGATTTCTGGAACAATCTTCATTGAAGCTCCATGAGGAGTAGCTGTAAAAACAATGTCTGCATCAAGTTCTTTTGGAGATTTATCCTCAAATACAAGGTTTGAATCACGGATATTTGGATGAATTTTAGCTATTGGAGTTCCCGCATATTGACGTGACGTAACTGTTGTTATCTCAACATCTTTGTGGTTTTGCAACAATCTAATTAATTCTCCACCTGTGTATCCACTTCCTCCAACAATAGCTATTTTTTTCATGAGAATGCTCCATTATTACTTTAATTTAATTCAATATTCTTTTACTCCAATATTCTTTTAAATTCTTTTAATACTTTTAATACTTTTAATATACTTTTAATAATCTATGTATTAATATTAATTATGAATTTGTTTATATAAATATTTTAAGGATTTTATTATAATTTATTAGAATTAGTATAATTATTATTATCATAATACCATAATTAGTAATAAAATTAATATTAGAGCCAATATTAGAATTAATAATAGAATTAATATTATAATCTAAAATTAAAAATACTATTAAAATTAATATAAAGAAAAAATTAGTAAAATTTATAGAATAAAATTTATAGAATTAAAGAAAATATAAAAAGAAAGAAAAGAAATATAATCATTAAATCCCATGATTTTCTTTTATGATCTTCTTTTTAACAATCTTTTAATGAACTTTCATCAAAATCAGAATGTCTAATTTTTTTAATGATTTTACAAGAGCTATCGAGAGTAGCTATTCTGTAATCTTTGATTCTCATGACTTTTGCAGAGATATTTCGATTTTTTAGCTGATTTTCGATATTAGCTATTGTAAATTTCTGATCTTCCCCAATAGCTATTATATCTGGCTTTATTTCTTCAACAATTTTAAACATATCGGTTGTATGACCTAAGTAAGCTTCATCAACAGGTTTAAGCATTTTTATCATTTCTAATCTTTGTTCTTCCCCAATAATAGGAATACGTTTTTTAGCTCGAACAGTTGAATCTCTTGCTACAACAACAACCAATTTTACATCATCTAAGCTATTTACATCTTTTTCTTTTAGTGCTAATTCTTTAGCTTTTTTAAGATATAATCCATGTCCTGGATGTAAAATATCAAATGTTCCTGTTGCCATTACTATTTTCAAAATATCACTTCTTTATAATGAATTTTATTGGTTTTAAATTGTGATTGATTGGTATTTTAAAGCATCTTTAATAGCTATTTTATTTTTATATAAAGCAGAACCAATTACTACTCCTTTAACACCAGTTGGTTGAAGTTTTTTTAAATCATCCGTTGTTGTTATTCCTCCAGAATATACAATTGGAATATCTACTGAATTAACAAGATCAATAGCTGGTTGAGAGTTAAAACCTTCCAATAGTCCTTCAACATCAACATTTGTAAAAAGAATACTCCCCGCACCAAGATCTTGGAATTCTTTACTTATTTCAGTAGCTGTTTTATCAATTTTTTCTTTCCAACCTTTAATAACCACTTTAGAATCTTTACTATCAAGAGAAACCATAATTCTCTCAGAACCATATTCTTCTGAGAGTTTAGCTATTATATCTGGTTGTTCTATTGCCATTGTTCCAATTATTAATCTTTCAATATCAAGATTTAATAGCTCTTTTACATAATTTATGTCTCTAATTCCTCCCCCCAATTGGATTGGAACTGAAACTTCAGCTATTACTTTTTTAATTGTATCTAAGCTATTTTTATTATGAATTGCCCCATCAAGATCAATAACATGGATTGTTTCTGCACCTTCATCTTCCCATTTCTTTGCTACTTTTTCAGGATTAGCTATTTTTACCATCTCGGTTCCTGGTTTTCCTTGAACTAGCTGAACACATTTTCCATCTTTTATATCCACAGCAGGCATTATCAACATTTTATTTTCTTTAAATGACATTAAAACACCAAAATTAATATAATTAAGATTATTGAAATTGTTATTTAAT
>JAISIQ010000034.1 GCA_031261945.1 Methanobrevibacter sp. | reverse complement strand
TTAATTTATATATGTTGAAAAATAGATTATTATTTATATTTTTATAGTATGAAATTTATTTTTATTTAATCCATTTTTTTAATAATAAAGGGAGAGGGTTATTAGTGGTGTCAAGTGGTATCGATTTGCCAAATATGGTTGATGTGATATTAGGATGTTTGGATCCTGTTGATAATAATGTAGGGTTTAATGTTCCGAATTATTCTTTTTTTAATGATTCTGTTGAATCTGAGAAATCTAGTAATCCTATTCAAAGTAATAGTGCTTCGTCGAGTATTGTTCATCCTGATGATTTTAGGGATTTGGATGATTTTTTTAAGTGGAGTAAGAGTTTTGGAGAAGCTAAATTTTATACTGATGATAATTGTAGGTATATTGAATTGGCTTTGCCTAATATTAAGGATTTCATTAATAATATTTGTTTGAATGATAGTAGGAATTGGAATGAGATTAAATTTGATATGATTAATCAAATTGATTTTTTAACTAATATTTCTAAAGAGCTTGTTTGTTGGTGTGATGAGTTTTTAGATTCTCAAAATGCTATATACAATAAGAGTGAGAACATAAGACGTGTTAACGAACGACATTTGATGAATTTAATTGATGATTTAAGTAGTTTAATTCAAACATTAAGTAAATTTCAGAGAAATGCTTCTAATACTCATGATAAAACTCTTAGATTAGAGTTAAGATTTATTAATGATATATTTCCTCATTTAGATAATATGAAGGAAATTTTTAAAAGTTTAGATTGTTATGATTGACAGGTTAAAGAAATAGAGATTGAGTATTGTAAATATGATTTATATAGATCATATTTAGAGTCTCGTTTAAATGATTTAAGAAAAAGAAGAGAGGATATAGATGGTTTTTGGTGGATTTTTCGTCTTGGTGAACGTGATAAACGATTTAGGCAAATAGTTAATGAAGCGAGCCATTTAGCAGACTTCTGTTATAATAATAATCAGGTTTTAAATTCTAATTTGGATGCATATACTTTAAGTCCAGAGAATGTTTCACGGATGAGGGAAGGTATTAAGAATATAGAGACTATCTGGCAGGTTATGGTAGATAATCTGGAAAGTGTTAATAGGGATTTGAATAAGGTTGATGAACATGTTAATAATGAGAAGAAAAGGTATTTATTAAGTGTGAAGGTTCATCAAATCCAAGCAATTTGGAAAACGGTTGATAAGAATTCTAAGGATATTCAAAATGTGTTTAATATTTTAGATTATAAATTTTCTGGTTAAAATAGAAAATCAGATTTCATTATTATTATAATCAAATAAAAAAATGGAGAAGTGATATAAAATGACAACTGAAAGTATAGATAATGAAATGAAGAATCAGGCAATTGAAGCATTAGAATTAGGTAAGAAGATTCCTCCTGCTCAGTTACCATTAATATTGGTTTATGCGATGTCTGGTAAAAAACCAGATTTACCTGGTGTGCCGTCTGGATTAGTATCTCATACATCTAATTTTGAAGATCCTGAAATTAAGGGATTGGTTTTAACAAAAACTAATATTGTTTATATAAAGAAATATGTTAAAGAGGCATTATTATTACCAACAACTTTAAGTTCAGAAGAGCGTTATACTGGTTATAGTGAATCAGAAATGATTAATGAGCTTAAAACACTCAAACCTGATGCTAGTGAAGTAGTTATTAAGAATAATATTTTATTGCCTTCAAAATTATTACCTGTTCATGAATATACTAATAATCATGCACGAAAATGGGCAATTTTTGAAAGTAGAATAAAACAAGTAGGTACTGATGTGAATATTTTCGCTAAAGATTTTGTTATTGTTGCAACAGACTTAATTGAAGTAATTAGTGAAATGCCTATTATGGAGAGAATAAGGACTACTATTGGAAAATCTTCTATAGAGATTGATTTCAAGTTTGATGAGGATGATACTGAGATTAAGTATGCTCTTATAGAGATGTTAGATGATCTTAAAAAAAGTACAGATAGGCATTCAAGTAGGGTGGGTGAATTAGCAAAGGATTTAACTAAATATAGTGCGGATATGGATACTGATATTTTACCTTTTGCTATAAATATCACGGATGAAATTTCTACTTTAAATTTTTCTGATAAAATAACCGAGTTAACTAATCAAATAGTCGCGTTACAAAAGGAAATTGATGGTTTAAATGACTTATATGATAAACAAGTCGGTTATGCTTTTACCGGAGCAGCAGGTATGGTTTTCCCACCAGTAGGCATAATATCATGGGCGATTACTGGTGGAATATTTGGAGATAAAGCTGAAAAAACTAGAAAACTTAAAAATAAGAAAATTAAAGAACGAAACCAGTTGAATAAAACTGTAACTGAATTAAGTGCATTTTCTAGTAAAATGTTAAATTTTAAATCTAAAACAGATGAATTTAATTCAAAATTAAAAGAAGCTGCTACTGGTTTAAGAAACTTAGAAGCATTATGGCAATCAATTTCATCATATATTACTGATGCTAAAAATAACTTAAATAGTATTAATGATGGAACTAGATTAAATAGTTTCATGACAGATCTGAGTAAAGTTAAAGAAAAGTGGGTCAATGTTAGAGATATGACTTATGAACTAATTGTATTATTCAAAGAAGCTCAAGAAGAAGTAGATTCACTTAAATAATTAATAATATGATTTGGAGAAATCTTAAAAAAGGGAGTTTTCTTAAATGAACATACCAATATTACCATCAAAGAGAGAATTAAATGAAAAAATCACTGAATTATTTGAAATTCCAATAAATAATACAAAGGAGTATTTAAAAAACGAAAATGATAAAGCAATATCTTTGAGAAAAAACATTAATGTATTAGATAGGGAAATAACTACTGATTTAATAAAGCTTGATGCTAACTTTCCCTTCTCAAGTAATATTTTAGAAGATTTTAATGAATTAAAGGAGGAATTAAGAATAGTTAGTGATGAGGATAAAAATGAGATGAGTGAAGCTATAAGTGAATTTCAAGATCAAAACATGAAACAGGGAAAAGATTATGTTTACTTAATCTCATTAATTATCAGGGATATAAAAAAAGTAAAGGAAGAAATCAGGGATAGTACTCTTAATCACGCATTAGAATTAGCTTACTCTAATTTAAAAACATCACTAGAGAAAGAATCAAATATTGCTAAAAATAAGATTAAGCCACAATTAGATGCCGTAGTTAAAGAATATGATGAAGCAGATCAGGCATTCAGGAAAGAATTAGATAAAAATCCTTTTGATCAAATACTGGAAGCATTGCCCGAAAAAATTGTTTTACCTGAGAAGGATAAGCCTGCAGAGGTAGCAGCTGCAGAAAATGCTTATAACCTACTTAAATCTGGTATTAACTTATTAGGGGATATTTATACTATGGATAAATATACAAAAAAGCGTGAGCAGATAAAAAATCGAAAAGATATTATGCAAAAATTGTATGATTCTGAGATAAATAAAATGAATGAAATTAAGGAACAAATGGCTAATGTATCCCGATTACATAGAATAGATAATGTTAGAGATTATTACCTAAATTTAGGAGATCAATTAGTAGACTATATTTCAGATATCTATAATAATTTATCTAGTAATATTAAGAAATATGAAAATAAAAAGATTGAAGGTAAAGATGAAGTTTTTAGTAAATTTATTGAGGAGATGATTACTTTTAAAGAATTTATTAATACTGTAGGATTTGTTCAAAGATAAAAAAATATTATCTTTTTTACTATCAAAACCAAATTAAAAATCGAAGGATGAGGGGTTTTTTAATAATGGCTTTAAAAATATTACCTAATTTTAAAACTTCTCCCTATTTTTTTAAATCCTCATTAATTTTATATTATAGGGTGTTAGAAAATTAAAAATTTTTAAGATGTGTTCTGATCTTATTTTTGTGTTTTGGATATGCATTGTTCTTTGATTTTTAAAATTCATCGTATAATTTGATAAAAATTATATTTAGGGTCTAATTCATTCTTATATTTATATATTAGTAGCAACATATATTATTTGATGAAACAAATGAAGTTACTAGTATACTTTGATGAAGAAGGCTCAAAGTGTATTTTGTTGAAGCTTACATTTAATACTATCGATTTTAGAGAAACTAAGTTGGAATTAAGTAGAAATGGGATAAAACATATTAAAATGGGTGTTAATTATAGTTATTAGGAGTGAGTTAATAGTGCTAAAAAAAGGTTATTATGAATCTAAGGGTTATGAAATTTTTAAACAATATGAAAATTATAGGAAGCAGTATCGTTCACTTGCTTCAGATTTTCAGATTAGTTTTTTATTAGGTTTAATTAAATATTTTAAATTTTTCATGGAAAAAGGTAAAGGTAAAGATTTTTATGATTCTTCATTTTCAAATGAATTTAATAATATTCTTTTAAAACAAGTAGAAATTTATGAAAAAGATTATATTCTTTTACAACATGAAACTAATTTTTTTAATTATCTTTTTAATAATGTTGTGTATTTACTAAATGAAAATAAGCAAATGAAAAAGAATATTAATGATTATTATAAACAGAATTCAAAATTAAAACATGAATTAATAAAAAACAAAAAAGAATTAGATGTAATAAAAGATTCTAAGAGTTGGAAATTAACAAAACCTTTTAGAAAATTGAGAAATCTATTTAAATAATTAACACTCATGTAAGTTTATTGGTACAATTTATTATTATTTTTAATATTTTTTCTTTCCATTCTTTTTTGACACAGCCCTATATTTGCTTTTTATTTCATCGTTATTGGATAATTTTATTATATTGCTCAATCGATTAAAAATATATATCATGAGAATTATATTAATATATTAAGGTGAAAGCATGGCAACAGTTTCAATAAAAGATGATATTTATAAAACTATTACTAAATTAGCTAAAAAGGAGAACACAACAGAAACTAAAGTTTTGGAAGATATAATAGAGAAAGGACTGAGAAATACAGAATCAAAAATACCAGATTATTTGATTGGTAATAAAGATACTTATGATCCTAATCCTGAAAGAAGATTGAGTTTTGCTGGTTTTATCAAGGGAGTTAAACCATTTAATGCTGTGGAACTTGTAAGGGAGATGAGAAGAGGAGAATAAATGATATTTTTGGATACAAATTTTTTGGTTTCTTTTTTCATAGAAGAAGAAGACGATCATGATAGGGCTGTTGAAATAGCTAAAAATATTGTAAATGAAGAACAAATAATATCTAGATTGATTATAGCAGAAACTGCTAATTTATTACATAATAAATTGAAAATAGATAATGAAAGGATAAAAGAAATTTATAAAGAATTAAACAGAGATTATACTCTTATAGAAGACCATTATTTTTATGATAAAGCTTTAGATATGATGTTAAATTTGAATAAAAGAGTACAGTTCTTTGATTGTGTTTTCATAACTATAATGAAAGAGTTAGGGATAAAAGAGATAGTTACTTTTGATAAACACTTTGAGAATATAGGTGGGATAACAACAGTAAACTAAAAATAAAATGTTTTAAAAAGTTGATTTTATATTGTAAATCAGCTTATTTTTTTAAACTTTAGTAAAGTTTTGACACAGTCTAAAATAAAATAAATAATAATATAAAGTTTTATATTAATATTTACTTTTATGTTATAAATGTTTATAAAAATTTAATAAATAAATATTATTAGAACTTTTATAATAAATTTAATTTATAATGAGGTTTAAAATGAATATACTAATAACAGGCTACAAAGGAATGTTAGGTTCAGATCTAATGGAAATATTAGAAAGAAATGAAAAGTATAATCTTATACCTACAGATGTAGATACATTAGATATAACAAACATTGAAGCTGTAAAAGAAACATTCAATGAGAAAAAACCAGACATAGTCATTAATGTAGCTGCATATACTGATGTTGATGGATGTGAAACTAATA
>JAISIQ010000027.1 GCA_031261945.1 Methanobrevibacter sp. | reverse complement strand
AGTTAGAATCTGGAAAAAAAATTAGTGATATTACAATAGCTTATGAAACATATGGAAAGCTGAATAAAGAAAAAAATAATGCAATTCTTGTTTGTCATGCTTTATCTGGAGATGCTCATGCAGCAGGTTGGCATGAAGGAGATAAAAAGCCAGGTTGGTGGGAAATTATAATAGGTCCTGGAAAATCTCTTGATACTGAAAAATATTTTATTATTTCTTCAAATGTTATAGGAGGATGTAAAGGTTCAACTGGACCTTCTTCAATTAATCCAGAGACTGGGAAAGAATATGGTCTTGATTTTCCAGTTGTAACTATAAAAGACATGGTTAATGCTCAAAAGAAATTAATTGAAAATTTCAAAATAGAACAGCTATTAGCTGTTGTTGGAGGATCAATGGGAGGAATGCAAGTTTTACAATGGATTGTTAGCTATCCAAAAATGGTAAAAAAAGCTATTCCTATAGCTACAACTGCCCATTCGTCTCCTCAACAAATAGCTTTTAATGAAGTAGGAAGACAAGCTATTATCACAGATCCTCAATGGAAAAAAGGTAGCTATTATAATGAAAATACTAAAGTCGAAAATGGATTATCTCTTGCTCGTATGATAGCTCACATCACCTATTTAAGTGATGAATCAATGTATGAAAAATTTGGAAGAGATTTAAAAGATAAAGAAGAAGTTAGCTATGATTTTACAATGGATTTTCAAGTAGAAAGCTATTTGCATTATCAAGGCGAATCATTTGTTAAGAGATTTGATGCTAATTCTTATCTTTATATTACTAAAGCTATTGATTATTTTGACCTTTCTGAAAATGGATCGCTTATTGATGGATTGAAAAAAGTGGAGTCTAAAGTTAAAATAATAGCTATTGATTCTGACTGGTTATATCCTGCAGTTCAATCAAAAGAGCTTCTTACAGCCCTTAATGCAAATGATGTTGATGTTAGTTATAGTGAATTACAATCAAGTTATGGTCATGATGCATTTTTACTTGAAGATGGGCAGTTAAATTATTTAATATCTAATTTCCTTAAAGATACTCGTGTCAAAGATATAATTAATGAAAATGTTTATACAATAGCTAAAGAAGCTAAAATTGAAGAAGCTGCAAAATTAATGATGGAAAAACGAGTTACTCATTTACCTGTTGTAGCAAATAATAAAAAATTAATTGGAATTGTGACAGCTTGGGATCTTTCTAAGTCAATAGCTACAGAATGCAATAATCTTGAAGATATCATGACGAAAGATGTTAAAACTTGTAAATCTAATGAAGCTATTGAAATAATAGCCAGTAGAATGAAAAAATATGATATTTCTTCCCTACCAGTAGTTACTGATGATTTAAAACTTGAAGGAATCATTACAACTGATCAAATTAGCCATTTGATGAGTAATTAATCTGACTATAATATAAAAACAAACTTTTAAAAAAGTTTGATCAAAAAGTTCTATCAAAACTAAAACCAAATCAATTAGAAATTTTTACTTAATATAAAAAAGAAAAAAGGAGTTATAATAAATGATATATATGGATCATGCAGCTACTTCACCAACAAGAGATGAAGTAGTAGAAGCTATGGAACCTTATTTTACAAAATATTATGGAAATCCATCAACATTTTATAAAATAGGAAGAGAAGGAAAAATAGCTATGGAAGAAGCAAGAGAAAAAGTAGCAAAGCTCATTGGTGCAAATCCTGATGAAATACTTTTTACAAGTGGCGGAACTGAATCTGATAATATAGCTATTAAAGGAATAGCTTTAAAAAATAAAAAGAAAGGAAATCATATTATAACTTCAGAAATCGAACATCCTGCTGTTATGGAAACTTGTAAATGGTTAGAAAAAAATGGTTTTGAAATTAGCTATTTACCTGTTTATGAAGAAGGAATAATAAGAATTGAAGATTTAAAAGCAGCTATTAAAGATGAAACAATTCTTATTACTATAATGCATGCAAACAATGAAATTGGAACCATACAACCAATAGCCGAAGTCGGAGCTATTGCAAAGGAAAATAAAATCAAATTTCATACAGATGCTGTTCAGAGTGTTGGAAAAATTCCAGTTGATGTTAATGAACTTAATGTAGATCTTCTTTCAATTTCAGGTCATAAGATCTATGGACCTAAAGGTGTTGGAGCTTTATATATCAGAAAACGAACAAGACTTGAACCAATTTTCCATGGAGGTGGGCAAGAAAGAGATTTAAACCCTGGAACAGAAAATATTCCTGGAATTGTTGGTCTTGGAAAAGCTTGTGAAATAGCTATGACTGAATTAGATCATAATATTAGTTATTTAACCACACTTAGAGATAAATTAGTTGAAGGAATCTTAAATGAAATTGAAGAATCCTATTTAAATGGAGATCCAGAAAATAGAGTTCCAGGAACAGCAAATTTCCATTTTGTTGGTGTTGAAGGAGAAGGATTAGTTTTGCTTCTTGATGGAGAAGGAATTTGCGCTTCTACTGGTTCTGCATGTTCATCTAAAAAACTCGAAGCTTCTCATGTTTTAAAAGCTATTGGTTTAGATGATGTTGATTCTCATGGGTCACTTAGATTAACATTAGGTCAAGAAAACACAGAAGAAGAAGTAAATAAAGTAATTGAAGCTACAAAAAATGCAGTTGAAAGACTTAGAAGTTTCTCTTC
This sequence comes from Methanobrevibacter sp., assembly GCA_031261945.1. Classification (GTDB taxonomy): domain Archaea; phylum Methanobacteriota; class Methanobacteria; order Methanobacteriales; family Methanobacteriaceae; genus Methanobaculum. The sequence goes on along the minus strand of JAISIQ010000027.1, from coordinate 4,548 downwards.
AATTTGGGACCAAAGAGAAAATAAAAGAAAAGAGCTTGATAATGATAATACTAATCGTTGTTCTTGTTCATTGTAAATAGCTATTAAAAAATAAAAGGTGAAAAAATGTATACAGAAAAAGTAATGGATCATTTTCAAAATCCACGAAATGTAGGAGAAATCGAGGATGCTGATGGTGTTGGTGAAGTTGGAAATCCTACTTGTGGAGATATGATGACAATCTATATCAAAGTAAAAGATGATAAGATTGATGATATAAAATTTAAGACATTTGGATGTGGAGCAGCTATTGCAACAAGCAGTATGATCACTGAACTTGCTAAAGGAAAAACTGTTGATGAAGCTTATGCTATAAGTAGAAATGATGTGGCTGAAGCTCTTGATGGATTACCTGATGTAAAGATGCATTGTTCAAACCTTGCAGCTGATGCATTACAAGCAGCTATTGAGAATTATAGATCTAAAAATAGCTAATCTTTTTTATTTATATCATTTAATTTTTAATTTTTTTATTTAATTAAATTTCAAATTATATAAAAAAAAATAGTTATTAAAAACATTTAATTAGCTAATCAATTATATAAATATATTCAAAACTAAATTATTAGATACCTAACTTTTTAATAGCTTTTTCAGCAGCTAATTGTTCTGCTTCTTTTTTACTTTTACCTTTACCTCTTCCAAGTTCTTTATTATCCACCATAAGTTGCATAATAAAAGTTTTATCATGAGGAACACCAGATTCTTTAATTAAATTATATTCAACAGGAATTTCATTAGCATCACCATATTCTTTCATTTGAGATTTATAATCATTAAAAAATACAATATTATCATCAATAGCTGGAAAAACTATTTTTGATAAAAATTCTCTTGCTTTTTCAATTCCTTGATCTAAATAAATAGCTCCTAAAAATGATTCAAAAACATCTGCACTAATAGAAAATATTTCATTTATACTTATTTTAGTATCATTTAAATCTAATTTAATTTTATTTGTTAAACCTAATTCATGAGAATAATTAGCTAAAGCTGTTTCACAAACAAAGTTAGATCTTAGTTTAGTTAATTTTCCTTCACCAACATTATTATATTTTTTATATAAGTGCTCAGAAACTAACATACTAAGTATAGCATCCCCTAAAAACTCAAGTCTTTCATAATCATAATCAAGATCATGACTAACTTTATAAGATTTATGAGTAATAGCTATTTCAAATAATTTTGAATTATTTGCTTTAATCCCAAGTTTATCTAATATTTCCATAAAATCATCATCAATTTAAAATAATAACAACTGCCTGTTTTATTATAATTTGTAATATTAATCTTTTTAATCAGTTTTATATTTATATTTATCTTATTTAATATTTTATTTAATATTTATCAATAATCATTATAATTATTATTATTATTATTATTATTATTATAGTTATTAATAATATTATTATTAATAATACTAATATTGATATTACTATTGATAATATTTTTACTATTAGTTTTCAAATGCTCTTGAATTACTTAGTTATATATTAATTTATAAACTATAATTTTCAATAAATTACGACCTTATTGGAAAAGATAAAGTGAAAAATAAATGGTAATTCACAAATATTTTTACAATAGCTATTAGATATACTATTACATATACTATTAAAACCCTTGTTAAAATAGCTATTAAAGGAAAATAAAGAAATAAGAGAAAAAATTAAGTAAATAGGAGACAAGTTATGATTTTAAACTGGGAAAAAGAAATGAAAACTATTGATCCAGATATTAAGTTTCGTTCTAATGGAGGATGGTTAAAAACAATTGAAAAACTTGATAAAAGTGTTTCAAATGGATATTCATTAGTTGGAGATTTTGTTAAAGCTGGAGATTTTGAAGAAAATTATCCTGAAGGATTATATTTAGATTGCAATAAAGAAGCAGGAAAAAAATCTAAAGAACAACAAGATTATAGATTATTTAGACTTCAAGATGGAAAATTACGCCTTTTAGATATGATTATTGATGGACAAGGATCATGGGCTTGCGATTTTTGGGACACTATTGAAGAAGAAATTGGAGACAAGTTCTTTTAGCTATTATATATTAAATTACTCAGAATAATTATATATACAAATAAAAAATAATATTAAGTATTAATATATTTTGAGGAATTTCTATGAAAGTTATTGAAAAAGAAAAATTAATTATTGATGATCTAAATTTATATGAATCTCATAATAATAAAATAGTAACTGTTGTTGATGAAAAAATAGCTTTAGAAATTCTAGAAAGCTATTCTGGAAAAGGATTTTCTATTAAAGGAAGAATGATCCAAGAAGATAATTGTAAAATTATTAAAAATTATAAAATAGAAAAAACAGAAACTGTTGATATAAATCCCAATGATGAAAATCTTGAATTTCGTGTAGGTCCTCTTGGACAAGAAGATATAGGCCCAGAAGAATATGTTTTACCTGGAGATCGTAAATACCTCACAATTATTTACGATGAAATAGTAGATTCTTAATAATTTGAATTAACACTCCCACCCCATGAGATATTGGATTTTTAGTTGAACTATCAACATCATATCTAACAGTTATAGGAACTTCAATTATTTTTAAATCTGCTTTAGAAGCATCTGATAACATTTCACTTTCTATTGCAAAACCTGCATCTTTGAATTTAAAATGAGGAATAGCTATTTTTGAAAATGCTCTAAAGCCACTTTGAGAATCAGTAATTTCAAGACCTGTAGATAAATTTGTAGCTTTATCAAGAACTTTTTGACCAACTCTCCTATATCCTGGAGTTTCATCATCATTTCCTTCAATATATCTACTACCATTAACAAAATCTGCTTTTTCATCAATAATAGCTTTAATTAAGATAGGTATTTCATCAGGATTATGCTGCCCATCTCCATCAATTGTAATAATTATATCCTCATTTTCAATTGCTTCAAAACCTGTTTTTAAAGCTATTCCTTTTCCTTGATTTTTTTCATGAATAATAAGTTCAGCACCTGCAAGTTTAGCTATTTCTTTTGTTTTATCATTACTTCCATCATCAATAACAAGAACCCTATCTACATATTGTTTAGTTCTAAGGATGATGCTCCCTAAAGCTATTTCTTCATTATATGCTGGTATAATAGCTATTATTTTTGTCATTGTATCATTTATAGTTTAATGAATAACATTATTCAATATTATAATGTTCTTTCATCCAATGAACAGTTTTTTTAATTCCTTCTTCTGGAGAAACCTTAGGATCATGTTTTAAATCTTTAATAGCTTTTGAAAAATCAATTGTTTTGACTTTTGTAGTGAAAGGTTCTGATTCATGATAAGTTACAAGAGAATCATCAATTCCTACTGCATCTAAAACTATATCAGAGTATTCTTTAATGTCTTTTTCCCATTCTTGTTTACTTCCTACATTATAAGCTTCACCAGGAATAAAATTATCTACAATATTTGCAAAAGTTGTCGCAGTATCTCCCACATAATCAATAATACGTTTATGTCCTTCATAAACATCATATCCTTGGTTATGAAGCGCTTTATAAATAAAAATAGGTATAAATCCTTTGTAAGGAGAATATTCTTCATGAGGACCATAACAATTTACAGGGCGAACACGAACAGTTTCTGTTTCAAACATTGTTGCTGAATTCATACACATTAACTCCCCCGCCCATTTAGTAATAGCATAATCATTCATTTGATAAGTATCTTTAATAGGATTATTAATCATTACATCTTCAGTCATTTTTCCAGTATAATCTCCATAAACTTCAGCAGAAGAAAAGAAAATCATCCTAAATCCTAATTTTTCTTGAAGTCTTATCATATGTTTTGTTCCAATTACATTTGTTTCCCAAAGATTTTCATAGTATCCTTCACCATTCCATCTACCATATTCCGCAGCTAAATGATACACATAATCAAATTTATCATTTTCATCAAATATTCTTTCAATTTGATGATATTTACTAACATCTGCTCGTGTATAGCTATTTCTCTCATTATGTAATAAATCAACAGCTAATACTTCATGACCTCTTTTTTTTAGTTCATTAACTAAGTTAGTTCCAATAAATCCGGCTCCACCAGTTACTAAAATTCTTTGTGTTTCCATATAATTCCTCACTATATCTAACTTATTTTATTATTCTATTTTTATTATTAATTTATTAATTAATTTATTTATTCTTCTTTATTATTTTACTTCTTTTTATTATCATCTTTATTATGTTTATTATTAATATTAATGTTATTATAGTTATTATAGTCATTATTAGCTATTATAGCTATTATTTTGATTATTTTGATTATTATGGTTATTACTATTATTTATAATTCTTTTGATTATAATTCTTATTATAATAAATTAAGCTATTAGGTTTCTTATTTTTAATAAAATCAATATTGCCCATATTTTCAAAATCATTAATTATCCTTTTTAAAATAGCTATTTCCATACTTGCTTCAAAAAGGAGTTTTTTTGAAATATCAACTCTATGTTGGGATTTAAAAAATTCTTGTTCAAGAT
>JAISIQ010000024.1 GCA_031261945.1 Methanobrevibacter sp. | reverse complement strand
AAACTTAAAATAAGCATTAATATTCCAATAAATAAATTAAGCACACTTCTAGTTCGACTATAATCTAACTCAGATATTCCATTTACCATTAAAAATATTCCCATTAATAGGATTGAAAGACCAATAATATATTCTGCTCCAATTATTCCCAACATAGGGAAACCTATTATTATAAAACCTAATATAATAGCTATTAAACTAATTATTCCGCTTTTCATCCAATACCTCCATTATTATAATAATTTCATACTATTAATTTTTAGACTATATTTTTTATTAGACTATCCATTATTAATATATTTAATATATTATATACTTGTCTAATTATATAAAAGTCTAATTATTTATATATTTATATAAAATTCATTGAATTATTCATTGAACTATTTATGGAACTATGCATTGAATTATTTATTTATTTATTATTTATTAGATTAGGGGCAAATGTTTAATTTTTATCTGAGATTTATTTAAATTAGCTATTTTAGTATTAGCTATCCATTCTTCCATACAATCACAATTTTCATACTCAACCATATTTTGATTAAGATTTGAATTAATTATGGTATGTTTTAACTCTTTATTACATTTTTTACAGTTATATGGACCTCTTCGTGATCCAAAGCCAGAAGTATCCATAAAAGAAGGAATAGCTATTTCTTTTCTCACTGTGTTGATTATTTTAACTACGCTCCATATCCACGGAGGTTGATAGGCACCTAATCTCCACATTTGTTCAATTACAGTTCCTTTATGAATTGTAGCAGGAGTAAAAGAAACTCTATCTACTCCAATTTTCTCACAATATTTTGCTGTTTCAATGGCTTCATTAATAGCTTCTTTTTCTGATAAAAGAATAGGTTTAACTAAAATATATGCTTTGGATTTGATATTATGGCTATTTTTCAATGATTTGATTGTATTGATAGCTTTTTCAAAATCTTCTCTACTAAATCCTTTATTTATTTTTTCTTCTCTTGTTTCATCATTTGAAGATTCTAATCCAATAGCTATTTCAAATAGCTTATCTCCAATTATTTCAAATATTTCTCCTAATATTTCTTTTTTTACATATTCTGGTCGTGATTCTACTATTATTTCTGTTATAGCTTTGTTGGTTGCTAAATATTTAAGAATATTATCTCTTGCTTCCTTTGGAACTTCTTTAGGATTTAAAAAACTTCCTGATGCAAATAATTTAATAGCTATTTTTTCATTTTTCTCTTCTGATTCTTTTATTTCATCTAAATATTTTTTAAATTCATTTTTAAATAGCTGAAATATAGTATCTGCATCAGTTGGTTCTAATGTACAATCAGAAATATAACTACACATTGTGCAACCACCACTATCTCCTAATGCCCAAGAGCATCCAGGAGTCGGGATAATTATAAATATGCTTTTTCCTTTTCCACTGTATAATAAATCATCTTGAAACCAACTAGCAGATAATTCTTCTGGCTTTCTTTTTTTCATTCTTTCAAGAGATCTATCTCGAATTTCTTTTGTTAAGTTTTGAATTTCCATTATAAAACCTAATATCCTTTATATTTGTTATTTCCATTATTTAATATTCCACTATTTAATAGTGCATTATTTGATATCGTATTTTTTTAGATATTGCATTTTCTAAATTTTTAATAATTTTAATATCACTGTTATTAGTATTACTGTTATTAATTTATATGAAAATTAGTTTTCATATGCTATAGATAATGCTATAAATATTTATTATTATAATAATATTTAAAATAATATTTAAAATTATAATATTTAAAATTAAACAAAAAAGAGGATATACAAAAAGGAGATATAAATTATTTTTAATGATAATTTAATAAATATTGATAAAATAGCTAAAAAATATAATTTTAAAACAAAAGAAGTAAAATCTATATTGAATCAAAGAAAAGGAGAAAGAAACTTCTTTTTAGAAGATTATACTTTAAATCCATATATGGGATGTTCTTTTGATTGTAGCTATTGCTATGTTAATGGAAGTAAGTATGCAAAAAATACTAATTTTTGTGTTGTTAAATCTAATGTTTATGATCTTCTTTATAGACAACTAAAGAGTAAAATTAGAAAAGGGGAAAGAGGAATATTAAACATCGGCTCAGCTTCTGATCCTTATATGGAAATTGAAAAAGAGCTATTTTTAACAAGAGATATCTTGAAGTTAGCAAATCGTTTTAAGTTTCCAGTTCATATAATCACAAAATCAGATCTTATTTTACGTGATATTGATATTCTTAAAAAGATTAAGGAAAATGCAATTTTACCAAAGGATATTGGAAATATTGAAGAAAATTATAAGCTTAAAGTAATTATTTCTTTTTCTTTTTCTGTCATTGATGATGGAATAGCAGCTATATTTGAACCATCAGCACCAAGTCCAAGCAAACGACTTTTAGCTATTAAAAAATTAAAAGATGAAGGATTTTTAGTAGGAATAGCTCTCATGCCGATTCTTCCCCATATTTCTGATAGTGAAATAGCTATTGATGAAGCATTTTCAAAATTTAAAGAAATAGGTGTGGATTATGTTCTCTATGGGTCTTTAACATTATTTGGAGATACACAAAAAGATTCAAGAATAAAATATTATAATACAATAGAAGAACACTTCCCAGATCTACTTGAGAAGACAAAAAGGTTATTTGGAAAAAGAGAATCTCCTATAAATAGCTATCATCAAAAATTATATGAGAAAATTCAAAAAGCAGCTGAAAAATATGATTTAAGTACATCTATTTTAAAAAATACTTTAAAATAGTTTTAAAATAGTTTAAAGTAATTTAAATAATTTAAATAATTTTTAATAATTTTAAATCGCTTAATTTAATTTAAAAATAGTTTATAAAAATAGTTTAATTTATTATTTTAATTTATATTATAAAAAAAGAAAAAATAAAGAAAATTCCTAAGAATTTTCTTTTTGTGAAGAAATTAGTAACTTGCGATAACTTCTCCTAATAATTTTATAGATTCTTCTTTGTCTTTACCGATTGGGGAACCAGCTACGTATTGAGTAACTCCGCCTTCTTCAAGAGCTTTGATTTTTGGAATGAATTCATCAGGAGTTCCGCATACAGAAAATGCATCGAGTAATGCATCATCAACAGTTCCAATAGCTCCTCCGAAGTCACCTTTACCGATTAACTCACCGAGTTTTTCATTAATTCCAGCAGGTAATCCATGTCTTTCTAAGACAGGAGGCGGGGAACCAGCAGCGATGAATGCTACAACAATTTTTGCTGCGTTTTTAGCTGCTTCTGAATCAGCACCAATAGAAGTTGCAGTGTATGCACCGACATCTACGTCAGATAAACTTTTACCTGCATTTTCAGCACCTTTTTTAATTAAAGGAATAGCTGCTTCGTAATCTTTTGGATTGGATGCGTTAATTAAAACACCATCAGCTATTTCACCAGCAGTTTCTAACATTTTAGGCCCTTGAGCACCTTGATAAACAGGAACTAAATCTTGTACAGCTTTTACTCCACCTAATTGTGCTCCAGCATCAGTTTTATCGCCAGCAAGTAAAGTTCTCATTTCTGCAACAGATTCTTTAATTGTAGTAACTGGTTTTGTCCATTCGATTCCAAGAGCATCGAAAGTAGCCTTATCACCAGGCCCAATACCGAGTAATGCTCTACCATTAGAAATTTCATCTAAAGTAGCTATTGCTGCTGCAGTTATTGCAGGAGCTCTTACATAAGGATTGGTTACACCAGGTCCTAATTTAATAGTTTCAGTTGCTTCAGCAATTAATGCTAATGCTTCATATACGTTTTTGTTGTTATAATGGTCAGTAATCCAGGCATATTCGAAACCTACATCTTCTGCCAATTTAACAAGCTTTGCAATTTTATCCAAAGGTTCATTTGGAACAAATTCGATACCGAACTTCATTTTTTATCACCATTTAAAAATATATTTATAATATATAAAGTATTTGTTATTTGAGTAAAATCGAAAAGTTTAAATACTATTTTTCTACTTTTTTCTTTATTACTTTTCTTTATAAAATAATCTAATAAATAAGCTAATAAAATTAATATTTATAGATTTTTTATAGATTTTTTAGTTTTGCAGATGTTTTTAGTTTATATTCCATTGCTTTCTGAAGTTAGATTGAAATTCTGGGCTTGCCCAATGCGTACCATCGCAAAATGGTTTATTTTCTGATTTTCCACATCTACAAAGAGTCATACGATTTCTTACTTCATATTCTTCTCCATCTTCAGATTCAATAGGAATTTTTCCTCGCACTGAAATAGGACCTAAAGTTTCTTTTCCAGTATCATAAAGTAAAACTATTTCTTTTTCATAATCTGGTTCTGAAGAATTTCCACTTTCCTTTTCAAATAATGTTAATCTTCCAGAAGGACATAATTCTGCTTCTTTAATAGCTATTTTAGAAGATTTTTCGTCTCCTTCTTCCATTAATGCTCTTATTCCCCCAGCTCTTGTACAGAAACGAGAATGATCACATAAAATAGGAGCATCAACAAGTTTTAATTTATCAGTTTCAAATACTTCAATAGATTCTTTATATATGTTTTTACTAGCTATTTCTTCTCCATTAAAATCAATATTTAGATGAGTTTGATCGCAGAATGGTTTGTTTTTGGAGTGCCCACACCTACACAATGCATAAGTTTCGTCAGTAGCTATTTTTTCTTTGTTTCCAAATTTTACTGGATAACCATCATCATCTACAATTATATCTGCTTTATATAATGGAACATTTCCACTAACAATATAAGGTCCGTTTTTTGTTA
>JAISIQ010000011.1 GCA_031261945.1 Methanobrevibacter sp. | reverse complement strand
GCAGATATAGTTGAAGAATTTGAAAATCTTTGTTCGATTAATGGAAAAAAAGCTATTAGGGATGGCATTGTTAATAATGATCTTGATAGGGTTGTAATAGCTGCTTGTTCTCCAATATCTCATGAAAAAACATTCCAAGATTATGTAAATCCTTTAAATCCTTATTTAATGGATATAGCTAATTTAAGGGAGCAATGTTCTTGGGTTCATGGTAATGAAGATGATAAAAACAATTCTACTATTAATTCTAATATCAATTCTAATATCCATTCCAATATCAATTCTACTATTAATAATGATATAAATAATAATTCTAAAATTAATTCTAAAGCTATTTCTCTTATTAATGCTTCTATTGAAAAAGTTAAGGAATCTCATCCAGTTAATCCAATTATATGTCAAACTCCTGAAAGTGTTGCTGTAATTGGTGGTGGAATTTCTGGAATTAGTGCTGCATTATCAATAGCTAAAGGTGGAATGAAAACATATATTATTGAAGAAGAACCAACCATCGGGGGGAATATGGTTAAAATAGGTAAAGTATTTTCTCCTGTTAAAATAGCTGAAGAATGTAGTTTATGTTTACTTAATCCACTTATTAATGAAACAGTTTGGAATGAAAATATTGAAATTTTAACTAATACTAAGGTAATTAGTGGAACAAGAAGGTCAGGTACATTCAATCTCCTTCTTGAAAAAAAACCTCGCTATGTTGATGAATCTTTATGTATTTCTTGTGGTAAATGCAATGAAGCATGTCCTGTTGAAATATTAGATGGCTTTAATGAAAATATGTCTTATAAAAAAGCTATTTATAAACCTTTTTCTCAAAGTTATCCTGATGCATATACTATTGATATTGATAATTGTAAAAAATGTGAAAAATGTGTAAAAGCATGTAATGTTGGTGCAATTAATCTAAATGATGAAAAAGAGCTAATTCCACTTAATGTAGGTTCTGTCATTGTAGCTACTGGGCATAAAATCTTTGATCCGAAACTTAGACCAGAATATGGGCATGATAGATATGAAGAAGTAATAACTCAAAATGAACTTGCTCGTATTTTAGGTGTTAATGGTCCAACTAAAGGAGAATTAAGAATTCCTAACTCAGACAAAGTTCCTAAAAGAGTTGTCATGATTCAGTGTGTTGGTTCTCGTGATATGAAGCCCAATGCTCATAAATATTGTTCTAAAGTATGTTGTATGGTTGCTTTAAAAAATGCTAATATTATTAAACATAAATATCCTGATACTGATGTTATTATATGTTATACTGATATGAGAACTACCGGAATGTATGAAAAATATTATAAACATTGTCAAGATAATGGTGTTAGGTTAATCAGAGGAAGACCTGGAGAGGTTGTTAAAAATTCAAATGATAATTTAGTAGTTAAAGTAGAAGACACACTTACAAAAGAGTTTCTTGAAGTTGAAACAGATATGGTTGTTTTATCATTAGCTATGGAAGCTTCAGAAGGTACAAAAGAAATAGCTAAAACTTTAAATATGAGTTTAACAGAAGATTTTTTTGTAAAAGAAGCTCATCCAAAAATAAAACCTGTTGCAACTGACATAAAAGGAGCTTTTGTTTGTGGAACTGCTCAAGGACCAAAAGATATTACAGAAAGTATCATGCAATCAAACACAGCTTCTGCAAAAGTTTTTGAATTAATGAATAATGGTCTTGAAATAGAACCATTTATTGCAGAAGTAGATTATGATAAATGTAATAGCTGTGGGGAGTGTATAAATATATGTAAGCATAAATCTATTTCTATTATGGATAAGAATATCTTTATAGATCCTATGGCTTGTTCTGGTTGTGGAGAATGTTTAACTGCTTGTAAATCATCTGCAATCACAATTCAAGGAAATATAAATGAAAAAATCTATGCAACAATTGAGGGTATGCTAAAAGATAAATCACCAGATGAAAAGAGAATATTAGTCTTCTTGGATCAAGTAGGTTATACTGCTGCAGATAATATTGGAATAAATAGAATGTCTTATCCAGATTCTATACATATTATTAAAGTTCATTCAGTAAATAGGGTAACACCTGAACATATAATCTACGCTCTCAAAAATGGAGCTGATGGTGTATTTATTGGAGAATATCCTGGTGATTTAATGTATGAAAAAGTAGAAAACAAAGTTAAAAAGCTTAAAAAATATATTAAAAAACAAGGAATCGATCCAGAAAGAATCCAATTCTCTAAAGTTTATATTCCTTATTTTTCAGGGCTTGCTGAAAAATTCAGAGATTTTGATGAGAAAATAAGAGCTATTAATTAATCAATTAATCAATTATTTATCAATCAATAAACTTATTTATTTAGTTATTATTTATTTATTAATGATGATATTATGTTAAACAGTACAGAAGCTATTTATCAAGGAATAAAATCTGCAGGAATTGATTTTATAGTTAGTGTTCCGTGTATTAATCTAAAAGAACTTCTTATAAAGATAGATAAAGATGAAGAAATCATCCATATTCCCGTCACAAGAGAAGAAGAAGGATTAGGAATTTGTGCAGGTGCATATTTAGCAGGAAAGAAAATAGCTATTTTAATGCAAAATTCTGGGCTTGGAAATTCTATAAATGCTTTAACTTCATTATATGAATTATATTCATTCCCTCTTGTTATGATAATAAGTCATAGGGGAACTGAGGGGGAACCCATAATAGGTCAAGTACCAATGGGTAATGTAACTTCTGATTTGTTCAGTATATTAAACATTTCTTGCAAGCAAATTAAAACACCTGATGAAGCAAAAGAAATTGTAGGAAACTCTTGGAATTTATCAACAGAATTAAAAAAACCAATAGCTATTTTAGCAGATATAAATTACTGGTAATTGATTATTTAATTGATTATTTAATTGTGAATAGTTTGTGATTTTATGAAAAGATATGATGCAATAAATGAAATTTCAAAATATATCTCTGATGAGCTGGTAATAGCTAATATTGGATTTCCATCAAGAGAATTATATGAAATCAAAGATAGAAATAAAAATTTTTATATGTTAGGTTCTATGGGCCTTGCTTCTTCAATAGGATTAGGTTTAGCACTTTCTCAAGATAAAAAAGTAATAGTTTTAGATGGAGATGGTTCAATTCTTATGAATTTAGGTTCTTTAGTAACAATAGCTAATCAACAACTTAAAAATTTTATTTTAATAGCTTTAGATAATGGAGCATATGGATCTACTGGAAATCAAGAAACATATTGCAAAAAAACAAACTTATTAGAAATAGCTAAATCCACTGGATTTAAAAATGTTTATAATTATAATGATATTGATTTTAAAACTATTTTATCTCAAAATATAGAAGAACCTATATTTATACATTATAAAATCAAACCTGGCAATGCAGATGTTGGAATAATTGATTTAAGTCCTGAAGAAATTAAATCCAGGTTTATGAAATCAATTTAATTAGTTAATTAGTTAGTTAATTAATTAATTAATTAATTGTATCTTTTGAAAACTCTTTTAAATCTCCTTTTTCAATAGCTATTAATTCTGGTATTTTTCCAATAGTTCCTATTGAATTGTTTACAATAATTATTCCTCCAATAAAATGTTTTTTAAATTCTTTTGCTTTTTCTAATCCCTTTTCAATAGCTATTTCTTCTTTTTTTCCTTGAACTGCATTTCCTATTGATGTTGCAAGCGCATCTGCAATACTTGCTTTATTTGCAATAATCGAAACAGCATCTGCTTTTCCATAGCTAAAAGAATATCCCACTGTTCCTGAGGATGTACAAACTCCATAACTTTTATTAGATTTTTTGAATTTAAAAGCTATTTTTCCAGAAATAGCTGAATTTCCAGCATATATTCCACAAATAATATTTTTATCTTTATTTTTATTTATGAAAGCAATATCTCCTCCATTATTAATGAGTGAATAACTAGAACCTTTAGCTATTAACTGATCAAGACAAAGTTCTGAAATCGTCCCTGCAACAGCCCCCATTGGTCCAATTTTAGCTATTTCTCCAGATTTTGACATAATTTTAGCTATTTTTGGTCCTTCTTCAACTTCAACGGGAGTATGTGATTTAAAAAAATAGCTATTTCTTTTACAATAGCTATTTAGTTGATTTCTTTCATTTAAAATATAATCTTCAAGAAAATCAGTGTTTATATCACTAACAATTTTTAATTTGCTTTCATTTATCTCTATTTTCGCATTGAACATTTTTTCTTATTATTTTTCTTATTATTTTTATTTCTATTTTTATGTTTTTTTTAGTTTTAGCTTTTATTAAATCTTTTTAATAAATCTATTGTATCTCCTCTTAGACCTCTTCGGATTGTTTCGATGGAAATTATATCGTTTGTGGAGATATTTCCAAGATTTACGTTAGTTCCTAACTTTTTAACAAAATAAACTTGTTGATTTTTATTTGGAGCTTCCCAAATAAGATTATTATTGTCTATTTTTTGGATTATTTGGTCTATTTCATCTGTTTTAGCATTTCCATCATTATCAAATATTCCAATTCCTTTTCCGCTTTCTCTAGCTTCTATAATAACTTTATCTGACCCTACTTTTAACTCTTCTTTGATATATTGAATTCTACTTTTTAAATCTACTTTATTATCTTCTTCAAGATCTTTTTTTCCTACTTCTGATAAGACATAAAATCCTTCTTCTTTTGCTATAGAAATGAAGTCTAATTTCTCCTCTCTTTTCATGTCTGTAGATCCATCTGAAATTTCAATAGCTGTAAATCCTAATTCTTTTGTTTCTTTTAGTAATTCTTCTATTTTGTCATTTATATAAGCTATTTCAAATAAAGTTCCTCCAGTATATGGAATTATATCATAAGATTGATACATTTTGATTTTTTTTGAGATTATATTTTTATTTTGGATAATAGCTGTCCCCCATCCAAATTTCATCAAATCTACATAATTTCCACTTATTTCCATCAGGTCTTTAGCATATTCATAACCTAATCCTTTGTCCAATACCATTGTTATTCCAGTTTCACGAGGCTTAGTTTCTCTATCTGGAAGAAGAAAATCAAATGTCATTATTTCACTCTTTGTTTTAGATTTATTTTTATAATCTTCATCATACTTATTATATTGTAATTATCTCTTATATTGTAATTATCTTTTTATATTTTATAATATTCATTTAATTATCTCTTTATCTCATTATTTAAAGATAATTAAATTAGTCATTTTGCCACTTGTTTATATATCCTTATAAAGACTAATTATAATCATAATAATTATAATCATTATAATCATAATAATATTAAAAGTAATAATCTTAATTATAAAAATTCTAAAATTAAAAATATTATTATTAAATATTATAAATAATACATTTATTAAAAAATACTATTAAAAATACTATTAAAAACATTATTAAAAATATGAGTATTATTAAAAATAATGAGACTACTAAAAATACTATATAAAAAAATACTAGTAATAAATTAAAAATTAAATTAAATACTAAATTAAATACTAATAAAACTTATTACATAATAGATTTAAATATTAAGATTATATAATAAGATTATATAAATTTAAGATTAGTTAATAATATTATTTAATTAATTAGAATTACACAATTTATACAATTAATTTATAAAAATCGTTTATATATTAGGAGGGATTATATGTCTAAAATTAAAGCACCTATAGTTATATTGAACTTTAAAACTTATTTAGAGTCAAGTGGAGAAAAAGCTTTAGAATTATCCAAAGCTCTTGAAAGTGTTTCTTATGAATCTGGAATTACAATGGTGGCAGCCCCTCAAACTACAGATATATTTAGGATAAACGATGAAACCAATATTCCTATTTTTGCTCAACATATAGATCCAGTATCTCCTGGAGGCAATACTGGAAGTAATTTAATGGAAGCTTTGATTGAATCAGGAATTAATGGAACTTTACTTAATCACTCAGAACAAAGAATGAGATTAGCAGATATAGCTGAAGTTATACAAAGAACTAAAGAACAAAAAATTACCTCAGTAGTATGTACAAATAATATTGAAACAAGTGCAGCTGCAGCAACTCTCAACCCTGAATTTGTAGCTGTTGAACCTCCTGAATTAATTGGTTCTGGAATTCCAGTATCACAAGCTGAACCTGAAATAGTAGAAGGAACAGTAAATAAAGTAAAAGAAATCAACAAAAAAATAAAAGTTCTCTGTGGTGCAGGAATAGCTACTGGTGATGATATGAAAGCAGCTATGGATTTAGGAGCTTCTGGAGTTTTGCTAGCTTCTGGAATAATTTTATCTAAAAACCCTAAAACTGCTTTATTGGATTTAGTAAGTAAAATATAGGTAAATAGCTTTGAAAATTATTCTAAATTATATTTGTTTTAATTTTAATTAGCTATTTTTTTTCATTTATTGAAATAATATCTTTTAAGTTTTTTTTAAATCTTTTTAATAGCTAATTTCACTTATTTTTTTATATAAATAGCTAAATATTATTTTTTTTTAAAATAATTTCTTCTGTTTTATTTGAAGTTAATTCGCCCTATTTGGTCTTATTTATATTAAATCTCATCGATATGCATCTTTTAAAAATTTATTAAAATAACTTTAATTTGGTGATTTGCCATATAATCTTCAATAATCAATTCCTATGCAAATTCGAGTATGCGGAAAAATAAGCATTATTTGAGCTTTTTTTGTAAAAATTTTCCAAAACATTTATATGCTATGTTATCTCAAAGTTAAAGATGATAAAGATAATGGTCGTATATCTTTAAAATTAAAATATTTAATACCTAAACATTTTAATATGAATTTTTCAATTAAATACTAAAATAAAATATTTATGAAATATTTAAAAAATATTTAAATTTTTTTTATTTTATTTTATTTTGGTTTATTTTGTTTTGGTTTATTTTTTTTAGTTTATTTAGTTTTGGATATATGGCTTGGAGGCGTTATAATTAGGAGAAATTTAAAATATATGCCTATTATTGGCATTATGGTATTGTTTTCATTAACTTTCATGGTTTGTGCAAGTCCATTTGGAGCATTTGGAGAAAATATAGATAGTCAAAACTCATTATTATTAGAAGATAATAATAATAATATTGTTAAAGCATCTGCAGCTTCAAAAACCATTGATAAAAATGCTAAGAGTACTGTAAAATCATCTAATAAAAAAACTGTTAAAACTGTTGTAAAAACTACTAAAATGAGTCCATATCAATATAAATTAATGGTTTCCACTATTAAAAAACATAAAAAAGCTAAAGGTGTTAAACCAAACTCCTATTTTTGGAAATCTAAAAATTTGTATTTAACTAAGAAAACTTATTCTGATGCTATAAATAGATATAATAAGTGGGTAAAAAAATATAAAAAGGCCCCTAATTATGTAAATATATTTAATGCGGTTAAATATAAAGTTGTTTCTGAATCAGAAGCTAAAAAAGCAACTAAGAGCTTACCATTAGCTGGCAAATTATCTGGTAAGAGTGGTTTAGATAAATTACAAAAATACATGAATAAATACCTCAACCATGTTAATGGTGGCCCATCTACATTTGCAGGAGTTGTAAAATCAAAAGTTGGAGATTGTTGGGGTCTAGCTGAATGGGCTGCTAAACAGCTTAAATCTAATGGTTATAAAGTCAGAATTGTTCAAGGTGCAAGTTCTTATGCTTGGAATCATAGATGGGTTCAAGTTAAGGTGTCTGGAAAGTGGGTCAACTTCGAATCTTCTTTAGTAACTAAAAAATATGGAAGTAAACACTATTCAAAAACCTGTGCAAAAGCAAATAGTATTGTAAGAACATTATAATATGGCTAAATATATGGCTAAATGTTAATTAGTTATATTTTAAAATCATGGCTTATTTATAATACTTATAATCACTATTCTTTTTTTATTTTTATTTTTCTTTTTTCTTATTTTTCATATTCCTTTTATTAGATTTTATATTATTTTTTATACTATTTTATTTTTTTATACTATTATTTATTTTAATCATTTTAATTAATAATTATAATATTACTTGTAATATTACTCATATGATAAATTAAAAATATAAATTAATATATACTTTTAATAATAAATTTATATATTAATAATAATTAAGCATAATAAAATTAAAATTAATAATATTAATATTAATACTAATACTAATATCAATAACAACAATAATAAAAATAATAATTATTAAATTATATTATTAATGTTATATTGATACAATTATTTAATTTGATGATTTAGATAATAAGGTTGTATAAGGTTGTAATAATGTCAGTTAAATTTAATACAATAGATGATTTTGACTTTAATAATAAAACTGTTTTAGTCAGAATTGATATAAATTCTCCTGTTGATCCTAATTCTGGACTTATTTTAGATGATACTCGAATGAAACTTCATAGTGAAACTATTAAAGAGCTATCAGAAAAAGGAGCAAAAACTATAATCCTCGCCCACCAAAGTAGGCCGGGTAAAAAAGATTTCACAACACTTAAACAACATTCAAAGGCTTTTTCAAATAGGTTAGGTCTTGATATTAATTATATAGATTCTATTTTTACTTCAGATGCAATAGCTAAAATCAAAGCTCTTAAATCTGGAGAAATAATGCTTCTTGAAAATGTAAGGTTTTTTTCTGAAGAATCTTTAAATAGATCTCCAAAAGAACAAGCAAAAACTCTTCTCATTCAAAAACTTTCTCCATTTATAGATATTTTTGTAAATGATGCATTTGCGGCAGCTCACAGGTCTCAGCCATCTCTTGTTGGCTTCACAGAAACAAATCCTCCAATAGCTACTGCTGCTGGAAGAATAATGGAAAAAGAGCTAAAAATTCTTCAAAGCGCAATTAACAATGTTAAAAGACCATGTATATTTATTTTAGGGGGAATGAAAGCTGATGATTCTATTGAAGTTATGGAAAATGTTTTAAAAAATAAAACAGCTGACTTTGTTCTTACAACTGGTCTTGTAGCTAATATTGTTCTTCTTGGAGCGGGTATAAACATAGGAAAAACTAATATTGAGTTTATAAAAGAAAAAGGCTATTGTGATATGGTTAAAAAATCAGAGAAGCTTCTTAAAAAATACAAAGGTAAAATTCTCTTTCCAAAAGATGTAGCTATTGAAATAAATGATGATGAAGAAATCAAGAAAGGAAATAATAAAGGAACTAAGAAAGTAAATAATAAAGAAGATAATAAAGTAAATAACAAAGAAAATAAGAAAAGAAAAGATGTTCCAATAGCTGAAATCCCAAATAAACCTATTTATGATATTGGAATTGAAACTATTAAAGAATATGCTCAAGTTATAAGAAATGCAAAGACTATATTTGCAAATGGTCCTGCGGGAGTATTTGAAGATCCTAAATTTGCAATGGGAACAGAAGATATTTTAAATGCAATAGCTAATTCCGAAGGATTTTCAATTATAGGGGGAGGGCATATTGCAGCAGCAGCTGTTTCTATGGGTTTTGAAAAAGATATGAATCACATAAGTAGTGGTGGAGGTGCGTGTATAAATATTTTAGCAGGTAAAAAATTAGCTGCAGTAGAAGCCCTTGAAAAATCTGCAGATAAATAAAATTTAAATTATTTTAATTTGTTAAATTCATTTTTCAGATTCTTTGAAGATTTTTTAGGATCATAGCTATTCATAATAGCTGATACAACAGAGATTCCTTTTATCTCCGTTTTATCTAATAAATTTACAGTATCTTCAGATATTCCTCCAATAGCTATTACTGGGATATTTACAGAATCTACAATTTTTTTTAGATAATCAAGACTTATACAATCAGCATCTTTTGTTTTTGTAGGAGAAATAGCTCCACTTCCAATATAATCTGCACTATCTTTTTCTGCTGAAATAGCTGTTTCTATAGTAGCAGCTGAAACACCTAATATTTTTTCTTCTCCAATAATATCTCTAACTATTTGTGCAGGCATATCACTTTGCCCAACATGAACTCCAGAAGCATCAATAGCTAAAGCCACATCTAATCTATCATTTATAATCAATGGAATATCATAACTATCTGTAATCTTTTTAGTTTCTTTAGCTATTTTATAAAATTCTCCAGTAGGAGCTGTTTTTTCTCTTATTTGAACAACTGTGACTCCTCCTAAAATAGCTTCTTCTATAATGTTTAAAAATTCAGAATTTGTTTTGTTTTCTCTATTTGTAACAAGATAAAGTGAATAATCTATATTTTTTATTTTTTCTTTTATTTTTTCTTTCATATTTGATCATTTTTATAATTCTTTTGCTTAGTATTCTTTTGCTTTAGTATTGTTTTTTTATTATTGTTTGTTGTTGTATTGTTTTTTTTTTTGAATTAAAGACGAAGAAGGTGAAGAGTCATTTCTTGCTTAAGTTTATTTCATATAATTTTCCTTTATTTAATATTTCTTCTTCATCTAAAATATATAAATAATCTATTAATTTTGATTTAAATGTTCCAGTTCCAGAATTTTCTTGTTTTACATAATTTCCCGCATTTTCTCCAGCTATTCCCATAGCTATTGTTGAAGAAATAGCTGCATTTAATGGATCATTAGCACCACAAAAACTTCCAAGAATTGAAGTTAACATACATCCACTCCCTGTTATTAG
>JAISIQ010000172.1 GCA_031261945.1 Methanobrevibacter sp. | reverse complement strand
TAGGAAATATACTAAGGGGAGATTTAGGAATATCTTTAATTTATAGAATTCCAGTTATTGATGTGATAATGGATAGATTTCCAGCTTCTTTAGTATTGATGCTTACTTCTTGGGTAATCTCTGGAATATTTGGATTTTTTTTAGGAGTAATAGCTGGAATGAAAAGAGGAACTTGGTATGATAAAATAATAAAAGGTTATTCTTATATTCTCCTTTCTGCACCAACATTTTGGATAGCTCTTTTACTTCTTATGGTATTTTCTGTTTATTTAGGTTGGTTCCCAACAGGACTTGGTGTTCCAGCAGGAGTATTAGCTGAAGATGTAACAATTTGGGAATGGTTAAATAGATTAATTCTTCCAGCTATTGCTTTAAGTATTACAGGAGTAGCTCAAATAGCTATGTTTACAAGAAATAAATTAATTGAAGTTTCATCAAGTGATTACTTTTTATTTGCAAAAGCAAGAGGTGAAAAAGGATGGAATTTAGTTAAAAGACATGGAATTAGAAATATTCTTCTTCCAGCTATTACTCTTCAATTTTTATCATTTAGTGAGCTATTCGGAGGAACTGTACTTGTAGAACAAGTATTTTCATATCCTGGAATTGGTCAAGCAGCAGTAGCTGCAGGACTTAGATCTGATGTTCCTCTTCTTTTAGGAATTGTATTATTTAGTACAATTTTTGTATTTTGTGGTAATACAATAGCAGATATTATCTATAGATTTGTAGATCCAAGAATTAAGGAGAGTGAAGAATAATGTCTAAATCATCTAAATTCAGTTATTTTCCTTCTTTACTTGGAAAAATGAATTTGAGAACTAAGACTATTCTCATAATTACTTTAGTAGCTATTATGCTTTTAGCTATTGTTATTAATAGTCTTCTTATTAATGTTGATACTATTACTACTAATTTTAGTTCTAGAAATTTAGCTCCATCTTTTGAACATCTTTTTGGAACTGATTGGATGGGTAGAGATATGTTTACAAGAACTATGAAAGGATTAGGATTAAGTATCCTTATTGGAGCTTTTGCATCAATTATTAGTACAATAGTAGCTGTTATTTTAGGATTATCTTCAAGTCTTGGAAAATATATAGATGCTTTTGTAAACTGGTTAATTGATTTATTTTCATCTATACCTCATATTCTATTGATAATATTAATTTCAATTAGTTTAGGAGGCGGTGCAATAGGTGTCATTATTGGTGTTGGAATAACTCATTGGACTTCTCTTACAAGAGTTCTTAGAGCAGAAATAAAACAAATCAATACATCAGAATATGTTCATTTATCTAAAAACTTTGGAAAATCTAAATGGTGGATAGCTAAAAAACATTTACTTCCATTAATAGCTACACAAATTGTACTTGGAACAATATTAGTTTTCCCTCATGCAATTATGCATGAAGCAAGTGTTACCTTCCTTGGTTTTGGTCTTTCACCTCATGAACCAGCTATTGGAGTTATACTTTCAGAATCTATGAAATATTTAGCTACTGGTGCCTGGTGGTTAGCTTTCTTCCCAGGGATTTCATTACTTATAATTGTATTGTTATTTGATTTAATTGGAGATAACTTACAAAAACTATTAGATCCTGCAAGTGCGCATGAATAGGAGTATGAATAGGAAGCATGAATAGGAGCATTTATTATGAAAAACACAAATATTAGCAAAAATTCAGAAAAATTGTTAAGTGTATCTGATATTTCAATCTCATTTCTTCAATATACTCAAGGTCTTAGACAGAATATTTTAAAAGTTATAAGTGATTTAACTTTAGATATTAGAGAAGGGGAAATTGTAGCTATTTTAGGTTCAAGTGGATCTGGAAAAAGTCTTCTTGCTCATGGGATATTAGGAATACTTCCAAATAATGCATTACTTGAAGGAGAAATGAAATATCGAGGAAAAGTTTTAGATCAAAAATTAAAAGAAAAATTAAGAGGGGATGAAATAGCTTTAATACCTCAATCAGTAGAATTTTTAGATCCATTAATGAAAGTTTCTGAACAAGTAATTGGAGAAACAAAAGATGAAAATGAATTTAAAATAAAAAAAGCAAAACAAAGAGAAGTATTTGAAAAATATGGATTAGGAAAAGAAGTTGATGATTTATATCCTTTTCAGCTATCTGGGGGAATGGCAAGAAGAGTTTTAATTTCAACAGCACTTATTTCTAATCCTAAATTAATCATTGCTGATGAACCTACTCCTGGTTTAGATGACAAATCTATAAAAGAAACACTAAATCATATAAAACAAATGGCTGATGATGGAGCAGGAGTTATTTTAATTACACATGATATTAATGCAGCTCTCGAAGTTGCTGATAAAGTAGCTATTTTCTATTCAGGATATGTTATTGAAATAGCTGATGTTGCAGATTTTTCAGGAGAAGGTGAAAACTTAAGACACCCTTATACAAGAGCTTTATATAATGCATTACCTCAAAATGGATTTGCATTATCTGATGGTCATCAACCCCTCCATGAAGATCTTACAGAAGGATGTGTTTATTATGATAGGTGTGATCATCCTACTGATAGCTGTATGAGTATAAATCCTGATTTAGGTGAAATTGAAGGAAATAAAGTAAGATGTCACAGAGGCCATAGAAAGTATTCACGATAAAATGAATATGGGAAATATAATGAAAATATACATAATATAGTGAAAATGAAGATATTAAAAGTAGATAAAATGAGAAAGTAAATGATAAGAGTAAATTAAAAGTAAGTGGTCAAAAGTAAGTGAAAATATGATTGAATTAAAAGCTACTGATATCAGTTTTAAATATAAAACCAAAAAAGATTGGATTCTCAATGATTTAAATATTTCTATTAATAACAATGAAATTAAAGGATTAATTGGAGATAGTGGAAGCGGCAAATCTACACTATGTAAAATATTAGCAGGATATAAAGAAGGAGAATATGAAGGGAATATTACATTAGATAATGCTGAGATATCAAAAAAGGAATACAATCCTATTCAATTAATATTTCAACATCCTGAACAAACTATGAATCCTAAATGGAAAATGAAAGATATTTTATATGAATCATGGGATGTTCCAGATAGTCTTATAGAAGAATTTGGAATACAAAAAAGTTGGTTAAATAGATGGCCAAATGAGTTATCTGGAGGAGAACTACAAAGATTTTCAATACTTAGAGCATTAGGTCCAAAAACTAAATTTTTAATAGCTGATGAAATAACAACTATGTTAGATGCAATTACACAAGTCCAAATCTGGGATTTACTTATTAAAATAGCTAAAGAAAGAGAAATCGG
>JAISIQ010000046.1 GCA_031261945.1 Methanobrevibacter sp. | reverse complement strand
TTCCTATTGTAATTCAACCATCAAGTCCTCTGAACCAATGGCAAAATCATAAAAACAAGCTATTTGAGTTTTCTGAACTTATTGGAAAATATAATAGTGTTTTTTTGATTCCTCAAGTTCATAAAATTTTAGATATTGAATAAAACATCGAATAAAACATTGAATAAAGTAGCAAATAATAACAAACAGTGAATATTAACAAATTAATAGTTAGTAAATTAGTTAACAATTTGTTTAACAATTATTTAACAATTTATTATAAATGAACTATTATCAGAGATTCAAATAAATAGCTATTGTGATAACATATGGTGATAACATAATGAAAAGAAATAGCTATTCTCGAGGTGTAGAAAATGAAAGATAGAAATGCTATAAATGTAAGAAAATCCATGGAGCGTGGATCTATCGAACATGAAACAAGAGTTTCTGAACATGAAGGGGATATAATGACTTTAGCTTCTAAAGAAGTAATATCTATTCCATTAAGCACTACTATTAAAGAAGCTGCTGAAATAATGGTAACCCACAATTTCAGAAGACTTCCTATTACAGACCCTGGTTCTGGAAAGTTATTGGGCATAGTAACATCTATGGATATTCTAAACTTCCTTGGTGGTGGAGATAAATTTAATATTATGGAAGAGAAATACGATGATAATTTTTTAGCAGCTATTAATGAATCTGTAAGGGAAATAATGACTCGAGATGTTAAGTTCCTGACTCACAAAGATTCTATAACTGAATCAATAAAAATAATGATAGATAATAATGTAGGGGCTATTCCTATTGTAGATGAAGCTAATAAAGTCATTGGAATCATAACTGAAAGAGATTTTGGATTAGCTATGGCAGGAGTTTTAACTGATGAATTGGTAGGGGACTTTATGAGTAAAAATTTAATTACAACTACTCAGGGAACACCGATAGAAGGAGCTTCTAAAATAATGGTTAGAAATAAACTACGTAGAATCGCAATAATTGGTAAAAAATTAGATTCTGCTAATCCTGAAGAAGAAAAATTAGTAGGTATGCTTACTTCTCATGATATTTTGAAATTCTTTGGAGATAGCAAATTATTTAATAAAATGAGATCTGAAAGTGGAGTAGATGTTTTAAATGGAAAAATCTCTGAAATAATGTCTAAAGAGGTTATTTCTGTTGAACCTTTAACAAGAGTTGGAGATTTATGTGAATTATTAAATGAAAAGAATATTGGTGGAGTGCCAGTTGTTAAAAATGATGAATTAATAGGAATAATAACTGAAAGAGATATTTTAAGAGCTATTCATAATTAAATAAAATTCAAATAATTTAAATAATTTAAATACTTTGAGGTGTTTAATATGCAAATTAAAAATTTAATGTCTGAAGATATAATTACTATTGATAAAGATCAAAATATTTGTGATGGTCTACGATTAATGGAAAAGCATAATATATCTCGTTTACCAGTTGTTAACACTAATGAAAACCATGAAAAAGAATTAGTTGGAATAGTTGCAGAAAAAGACATAGCTACAAAACTCGGATCTTCTAAATATGGAAACTTAGCTCCATCTCATTTCCATATATCTACTTTAATGATAAAAGATGTTATAACTGCTGAAGGTAATATGGAAATTACTGATGCCGCTAAACTGATTCTTGAAAAAAATATTGGTGCATTGCCAGTTACTTCTAATGGAGAAGTAGTTGGAGTCATCACAAAATCTGACTTTATTGATTTATGTAAAGGTAAAGCTTATGAAAAAATATTAGTTGAAGATATAATGAGTAGTGAATTAATTTCTGTTTCTATTCAAGATCGTCTTGTTCATGCAAGACGTATTATTTTAGAATCTAATATTGGAAGACTTCTAATCACTGAAAATAATGAATTAGCAGGTATTTTAACATCTAAAGATATAGCTAGGGCATTAATTTCATTTAGAAAATATGTTCCGGATAATCATAAACAGGCACAAATAAAAAATTTGTTAGTTGAAGAGGTCATGTCATCTAATGTTAAAAAAATCCATAGTAAATCCACAATAGCTGATGTTGCAGCCGATATGTTAGAAACAGGATATAATGGTTATCCTGTTATTAATGATAAGGATCAGGTTGTAGGCATTATAACTCAATCAGATTTACTTGGATTAATTGTTGATTTGGAGACTGAAAACTAAAAATATTTATTTTAATATTTTTTAGTTTTTATTTATTTTTTATTTTTATTTAAAAGGAGTTTTTTTTATAAAATCTAAAATCGCATTTTTAGGACCTAATGGAACATTTACTCATGAAGCAGCTTCTATGTTGGAAGGTAATTTGATTTCTTATTGTTCGATCCCTTCTGTTTTTCAATCTGTTGATGATGAAGAATGCAGTAAAGGTATTGTTCCAATTGAAAATTCTATTGAAGGACCTGTTGGCTTAACTTTAGATTTATTAGTTCATACTGATCTTCAAATCGAAAAAGAATTAGTAATTCCAGTTAATCATAATCTTCTTTCTGCATATGATGTGGATATCCAAGATATTTCTAATGTTTATTCTCATTCTCAAGCATTAGCTCAATGTCAGAATTATTTAGATAAATATAATTTTAAAACGCATTTTACTTTAAGCACCGCAGCCGCAGCTAAATCTATTCATGGTGATAAAGAAGCAGCAGCTATTGGAACTTTAAAAGCTGCGGAATTATATGATTTAAAAGTTATAGATAAAAATATACAGGATATTGAAAATAATCAAACAAGATTCATAGTATTATCTAAAAATAAACAGAAATTTCATGAAAATTCTAAAACTTCGATTATATTTTCACTTAAAAAGGATAACCCTGGAGGACTTCATGATATTTTAGGAGTTTTTGCAGAATATGGTGTTAATTTAACAAAAATTGAATCTAGGCCATCTAAAGAAGGCTTAGGTAAATATATTTTCTTTGTTGATTTTGAAGGTCATCAAGATAATGAAGATATTGAGAATATTTTAAATAATATCAAAACTAAAACATCATTTATGAAAATATTAGGTTCATATCCTATTATAGATATTGAAAAAATTAAATAAGAAATTAAATAAATTTTATATTAATAATGAAACTAATCCTCATTAATTAGATTAGGGGGCTGAATAAGATTAGTCAAGATAAAAAAAAGCTTTTGAAAATATTGAAAGAACTTGAAAAGGACTACCAAGAAGGTCATATTTCAAAAGAGAAATATCAATATTTACATAAAGAATATCAAAGCAGATTAGCTACTATTAATGCTACTGATAAAGTTAGAACTATGCAAAGCCGTAAAAAACCTATTAATTCTAAAACTAAAACATCTCATAGGAATATGGCAGATTCTAGTAAAATTAAAGATAAAGACCTTGTGGATAAATATGTAGTAAATGCTGGAAAAAATCAGAAACAAGATATAAATATATCTAATAAAGGTAAATATGCAATAATAGCTGTTGTATTTTTAATCATGGCTTTTATGGGAGGAATAAGTTTTGGTTTATTCAATGATTTCCAAGCAACTTCTCCAGCTAATGTAGTAGTAACGATTAATGATAGTGCATTTCCTGAAGTTGAATCTAATGTTACTAAAAATGTCAATATGAATTCATCTTCTATAGATAATAGTACAAATACTGATAGGAATAGTGATTCTGATTCTAATTCAGATTCTAATGATGATTCGGATTCTAATTCTAATCCAACTCCTTCACCAACTCCTACTCCTAGTCCTAGTCCTACCCCTAGTCCTGATACTGATTCAGCAACGAATACATAATCTCTTAAAATACTTTTGGTGTGAATTTCCATGAAAAAATACTTATTAGGAAAATACTTATTAGGAATAGCTATAATAATGGCAGTCATATTTGTTTCTGGTTGTGTTTCTAATTCAGAAAATATTGATGATCCTCAAACATTAGCTCAAAATGGCGTATTAATAAAATACCCTGGGAATTGGGTTGTTGCAAATTCTTTATCTAACGATTCTATAATATCTGTAGCAGATCCTAATTCAACAGTTCCAGGATCTGATTTTGCTCAGATTAATGTGAATATAGAAAAGAGACAATTATCTTCCTCTTTAAATACAATGTATAATAAAACTTACACTCAATTATTCTCTAATTCTGATTATACTTTATTAGCTGAGGGAAATACTAGTAAAGGGGATATGAATGCTTTAGAATGTATGTATTCAGTTAATGAAAATGGCACAATAAAACAACATAAAGCTATTTGGATAGAAAAAGGTAATTATGTTTATGTTCTGTTGTTCACAGCTCCTCAATCAGAATTTGAGTCCCAAAATAAGAACTTTGAATTTATATTAAATAGCTTTAAAATAACTTAAATTTAAATACTTAACTTTCTAGGTTTTAAAATGAACATAGTATTATGTGTAACTGGCAGTATAGCTGCTACTGAATCTATTAAATTAGCAAGAGAATTGAAAAGACAAAATTTCAATGTTAAATGTTTCATGTCCCAGTCTGCTACAGAAATAATTCACCCTAATTCTATGGAATTTGCTACTGGCGAAGAGGTAGTATTGGATTTAACAGGTAAAATAGAGCATGTTAAATATGCTAAAGAGGATTTAATTTTAATAGCTCCTGCTACAGCTAATACTATTAGTAAATTTGCTCATAAAATAGCTGATAATCCTATAAATTCTCTATTAATCACAGCTCAAGGCCATAATACTCCTATTTTATTCGTACCTTCAATGCATGATTCAATGTATAAAGCTATTGAAGAAAATATTGAAAAAATCAAATCAGAAGAAATTAATTTTGTTGAGCCTCGTTTAGATGAAGGTAAAGCTAAGTTTCCTAATATTCAGGATATAATTCTTGAATCTAAAAGAGCTATTAATTTAAACAATGAATATGATGAGGGAATAGCTAGAATAGCTAATAAAAAAGTTCTAATAACTCTTGGAGGAACTTATGAGGCTATTGATCAAATCAGAGGAATAACTAACAAATCTTCTGGAAAGATGGGATTGGAATTAGCTAAAGAAGCTTATATTCGAGGAGCAGAGCTTAAAATTATTGCAGCAAATAATAATGTTGAGATTCCTTCAATCTTTGATACTACTTTTGTTGAATCAAGTGAAGAAATGAATAAAATAACAAAAGAACTAATATCTGATTATGATATTTTCATTGCTACAGCAGCTGTTTCTGATTTTGCTCCAATAGCTAAATATGATTCAAAAATATCTTCTTCTTTTAATCTTTCTTTAGAATTCAAACCTACTGAAAAAATAATAAAACAAATTAAAGAAATAAATCCTAATATATTTTTAGTAGGGTTTAAAGCAGAATATGATATTTCTGATGAAAAAATGGTTGAATCTGCTAAAAATCAAATTAAAGAAGCAGGCACTGATTTAGTTGTAGCTAATGATGTTAGTGTTAAAGACTGTGGATTTGGATCTGATAACAATCAAATAATACTAGTAGATGATGATTTTGTAGAGATACCGATTTGTTCTAAAAAGGAAATATCAAAAATTATTTTTGATAAAATAAGTACTGAGTTATGATTTAGAAATAGCTATCATTAGACTTCAATTATCAAAAAAGTATTACTTTTTCTTGATTTTTTATAAAATAATCATTATTAATCTTTTAATACAGGCATATAGCTATTTATTATAATTATTAAAAAATTTATTGTAAAATTCAATTAAAAAAAGTTATTTTTAAAGAATAAGTTCAATCCTCCAGATTTTTACCAATGTGGAGTGTATATGAGTGTGAAATTACCTAGAGGATGTGTTTAGAACTATTTCTTATATTGCATTAGCAAATATATTTATAGGTTTTATAGTATAAAAAGCTTTCTTTAGTAATACTTTTTTCACTTTTTTCAAATTTATTTTTTCTAAGATATAGTTGTAAATAATTAAATAGCTATTCCCACATTCCTTAAAAAATTTATAAGTATTTTATTGTTTAATATTTTGATATTTAGATTTTTTTTAATATTATAACTTATAATTTATTATAAAAACAAAGTTTATTTTTAATAATTATATAATTAATTTACTTGTTAAGGAAATGGTATTATATTATTATCTTAAATAGCTATTAAAAAATTTTTTAAAATAGCTTTAATAATACTTTTGAAATTTAAATAAAAAATGATTATTTATTCTATAAATCAGATATAACAATGATTTATTACTTTAAAAAGGAATATTTTTGATATTTAGTCTAAAATGATTTTTTAACTAATAAACAAATATGATCTTTTTCATAAGGTTCAAGTTTTACTTTTTCAAGTACAAAGAAGCCATTTTCTTTTAGTTTTTTCTCTTCTTCCTTGAATACCTTTTGAGGCTTTTTATTAACATCAATGCTTCTAGATTTAATCATTATAATTCCTAAGCCTTCTTCTTTTAAAAATAGCTTTATATTTTCTATAAATAGCTCTGTTTGATTAGGTTGAGCTACATCACAATAAATTAAATCTACTTTTTCTAAATAATGAATATATGATTTAGATTTAGTAGCATCTCCTAAAATAGGGGCTATATTAGGTCTTTTTTCACATAATCTTACTAATTTTCTCATACTAACTGGAGAAAATTCAATAGCATAGATTATTCCTTTGATAACTATGTCTGAAATATGTGAAACAGTAGTTCCAGTTGAAGCTCCGAGATAAAGAATTTTTGAATCCTCATTTATTTCTAATTTTTCAAGGCCATTTAAAATAGCTGCAGCTAATTTGGATCTTCGAGGATTCCAAGCCCTATATTCTATATTTTCCTTATTCTCATCTGTTATCTCAAATAGCTGTTCTCCATATACTTTCTCATTAGGAATGAGATTTTTAGTAGCTATTTCTTCTTTCCCGTCTCTTTCCTTTAAATAAACATTCATATTGATCTCTTATTTGATTTTTTTTATTTGATTTTTTTTTTATTTTTATTTTTATATTTTTGATTTTTTTATTTTTAATTATTCAATAGCTATTATTATTTTTTCTTCTTCTTTTTTCTTTTTTTCTTATATTTCTTTTTATGCTTCTTTAATTGTTTTTTAGAAGTTTTCGAACTTCTTTTTCCAGTTCTTTCTTCCTCTATTCTTTTTTTTGTTTTTGTAGGAAATGGATTTTCTTTTTTTATTTCTTTTACTTTTTCTAAAAATGATTCTGATATTGTTGGATCAAAATCTCCTGAAAATACATCTTTTCTAATAGCTAATGATATTTTCAAGGACAGAGTTCTAGCAATTTTTCCTCGGATCCACCATGGGGCAGTTCTAACTTCGGGGTGCTGAAATATTAATCCATGTTTTGGTGGTCGCTCTCCTGTTTTTAAATGACGAAATAGTGCTTTTTCAGCTCCAATTATTTGTACAGTACTTGAAGAACACATAGCTAATCTTTTTAAACTTCCAATGTGAGCTATAAGTTTTGCTCCAAGGGAAGAACCAATCAAACCTCTCAAATTTGGGGCTATTTTTTCCATCTTCTGGTCAATATAATTTTCAATAGCTATTCTAGATTTTTGAAGTGATTGAATAGACTTAGCAAAATTATTTATTATTTCAATATCTTCGTTTTCTATGTCTGCTCCATTACTCTCACTGACATCGATTTGAATAGATTCTGGAAGATTTTTAAGTGTTTCTTCTCTATTTTCATTTTCAGCTATTAAATTTATATACGATTCATTATTTTGTATTATATCTATTTCTGGGAAATATATGTTGTTCCATTCTCTTATTCTTTCTACTAATTTACTAATTGATTCATCAATTTC
>JAISIQ010000185.1 GCA_031261945.1 Methanobrevibacter sp. | reverse complement strand
ATTAAAATAAACATTAATAAAATTATAAAATTAATAAAAATAGTGGAAATATTAAAGCTAATAAATTTAATAATAATAAAACAAAATAAATAAGTAATAAAAAATATATAAAAACATATGAATTAATATAAATAATAAAAATTAATAATAAAAAATTAATTTAATGATAATTTAATTTAATAATAATAATTTAATAATAATTATTTAATAATTAATAATTAATTTAATGAATAATAAATAATAATCTAATAGAAATAATAATCAATAAATTAAGTGATAATATGAATCCTCATAGAAAGGGAAATCTCCTTGTTATAGTAATAATAGCTATTATAGCTTTTGGAACAAGTAATATAGTAGCATCAATGAGTGATGGAGAAGTTATTCTTAATTTACTTAATATTTCAACCAATGAAAGTACAAAATTAGTTAGTGTTGATGATGGAAACTTTACAGCACAATATATTAATAAAATAATCATACAAACTAATAACACCACTAACACCAATAATACTAATAATGCAAACCCCATAAATAGAACAAAACCTATCAATAACGATGAAACTTACACAAATTACTAAAAATAAAAATATTACTAAAAATATTAGTTAAAATAGCTATTTAAATAAAATATTTATATTAAATAATATATGAATTAATAATATAAATTTTAATAATAATGAATTTTATAAATTTTAATAAAAATAATTAATAAAAATAATAAAAATAATAAAAATCTATTATAAACAAATTTATTATTATTATTATTATTATTATAAAAATAGATTAATAAGAATATAATTTTAATTTTAGAGAGGATATTGATGTCTAAAAAAAATGAAATAGGATTTAAAATCAAAGAAATAAGAAAATCAAGAGAAATGGATATAGAAACATTAGCAAAAGAAAGTAATATTAATTTGAATCTTATTAAATCGCTTGAAAATGGAGAAGCTATTCCTTCATTAACTCCTCTTACAAAAATAGCTAGAGCTCTTGGTGTTAGACTTGGAACCTTTCTTGATGATGCAAATCAAGATGGTCCTGTTTTAGTGAAAAAAGGTAAAAGTGAACAAGTTGTCTATTTCTCAGGAGATGAAAATAAAACAGATAAAAGTGCATTAGAGTTTTATTCGCTTGGAGCTGGAAAAAATGACAGACACATGGAACCTTTTATAATCGATGTTCACACAGATAATAGTGATTTTGAATTATCTTCACATGAAGGAGAAGAATTTATATATGTCTTAGATGGAGCTATTGAGCTTAAATATGGTCAAAATAGCTATATTATAGAAAAAGGAGATAGTATTTATTATGATTCTATAATTCCTCACCATCTTCATTCAAATAACCAAGAAAAATCTAAAATTTTAGCTATTGTATATACTCCTTTTTAGATTTGCTTTTTAACTATTGAGTTTAGCTATTAGAGAGTTTAGCTATTAGATTTATTTATTTTATTTTTATTTAGTTTATATGTGATAATTATGTTTAAAATTAAAGTTACACCTAGATTTGGTCATATTGATGGTTTACGTCATGTTAATAATACAGTAGTTGCTGATTGGTTTGAAATTGGAAGAAATGAAATATTTCGATTTTTTACACCAGATTTAGATCTTAGCTATGAGAAATGGAAACTTATAATGGTTAGAACTGAATTTGACTTTGTTGGACAAATGTATTTTGGTATTGACGTTGAAATAAGAACTTATGTTATAAAAATAGGAAATAGCTCTTTTACAGTAGGTCATGAAGCATGGCAAGAAGGAGAATTAAAAGCTAAAGGTAAAGCAGTTATAGTTCACTATGACTTTATTGAAAAAAAATCAAAACCGATTCCAGAAGAAATAAAAAATAAACTTAAAGAACATATTCTTAAAGAATAAAAAACACTGAAGAGGATGATTTTGTGGTATTTACAGAAGAAACATTAGGAGAATTCTTTGAAAAACAAGTAGAAGAACAGGGCGATAGAGAATTCTTAGTTTATCCAGATCGAGATTTAAGATTTACTTATAATGAATTTAATGAAAGAGTTGATAATTTAGCAAAAGGTCTTCTCTCAATTGGAATAGGAAAAGGAGATCATGTTGGGATTTGGGCTAAAAATGTTCCAGATTGGTTAACATTTATGTTTGCAACAGCTAAAATAGGAGCTGTTCTTGTAACTGTAAATACAGCTTACAAAAGCCATGAACTTGATTACATTCTTGAACAATCAGATATGAAAGCATTAGCCATTATTGATGGTTTTAGAGATACTAATTATATTAAAACAGTTTATGAACTAGTTCCTGAGTTAAAAACTTGCAAAAGAGGAAGTTTAAAAAGTGAAAAATACCCATTTCTTAAAAGTGTTATCTATGTTGGACAAGAAAAACATAGAGGAATGTATAATACTAATGAATTAATACTTCTTGGTCAACATGAAAATGATGAAGAATTTAATAAAGTAAAGGCTTCTCTTGATAATAATGATGTTATTAATATGCAATATACTTCAGGAACTACTGGTTTTCCAAAAGGAGTTATGTTAACCCATAGAAATATATTAAATAATGGTTTTGGAATTGGAGAGAGAATGAACTTTAGCCCTGAAGATAAATTATGTATTCCAGTTCCTCTTTTCCATTGTTTTGGAATTGTTCTTGGAGTATTAGCTCTTTTAACCCATGGCGGTACAATTGTAATGGTTGAGCTATTTGATCCTTTACTTGTTCTTTCAGCTATTCAAAAAGAAAAATGTACAGCAGTTCATGGAGTTCCAACTATGTTTATAGCTGAACTAACACATCCAATGTTTGATATGTTTGATTTATCTTCACTTAGAACTGGTATTATGGCAGGATCCACTTGTCCTATGGAAACCATGAAAAGTGTTATGGATAAAATGAATATGGAAGAAATTACTATTGTTTTTGGATTAACTGAATCATCACCAGGTATGACACAAACAACAACTGATGATCCTATTGAAAAGAAAGTAAATACTGTTGGAAAAGCATTTGATGGTGTTGAAGTTAAAATTGTAGATCCTGAAACAGGAAAAGATTTAGGCCCTGAAGAAACTGGAGAAATATGTTGTAGAGGATACAATGTAATGAAAGGATATTACAAAATGCCAGATAAAACCAAAGAAGTAATTGATGAAGATGGCTGGTTACATAGCGGTGATTTAGCTACTGTTGATGAAGATGGTTATTATACAATAGTAGGAAGATCTAAAGATATGATTATTAGAGGAGGAGAAAATATATATCCTCGTGAAATAGAAGAATTCCTCCTTACAATTGATGGTGTAAAAGATGCTCAAGTAGCTGGAATTCCTGATGAAAAATATGGGGAAATAGTTGGAGCATTCATAATAAAAGAAACAACAGAAGATAATTGTGATTTAACAGAAGAAGACATAAGAGATTATGCAATAGATAAAATAGCTAGATATAAAGTTCCAAAACATGTATTCTTTGTAGATGAATTTCCATTAACAGCAAGTGGAAAAGTACAAAAATATAAATTAAGTGAAATTGGAACAGGATTAATTGAAAAAGAATAAAACTAATATTATAAGATAATGTGATATGATTTAAGACATATCTAAGCTATATCTAAGTTATATATAAACTATATATTATATTAAGCTATATATAATCTATTTTTAATTAATAGCTATTTTCATATATCTTAAGATATTTTTTATCATATCTGTTAAAAAAGCTATTTCCTATTATTTTTATGATTAATATAACCATTAGTACTATTAGCATTAATATTAGTATCAATATTGGTATTAGTAGCATTAATATTAATATTAATATTAGTAATAGTAATAGTATTAATATTGGTATTGGTAATCCCATTATTAATATTATTAATTTTATAATACTATTAGCTATAATACTAATAAAAAAGTAGTTTTATAATAAAAATAAAGGAATAATAGAATAATTATTAAAATAAAAAAATAATAAGAATAATAAAAATAATTAAAAAATAATAAAAAAGTTTTACCAACCGCGCTCTTGCATACGATCAGCATCAGCTATTTCTGATATTTCTAAACCTTTCATAGCTTCACCTAATCCTTTTGATATTTCAGCAAGAACTTCTGGTTTGTCATAGTTAGCTGTTGCCTCAACAATAGCTTTAGCAAACATTTCAGGATTTTTTGATTTAAAGAT
>JAISIQ010000114.1 GCA_031261945.1 Methanobrevibacter sp. | reverse complement strand
ATTAATAAATTTAAAATAAGGTGAAAAAATGGGAGTTAAATTTAAAGATATTATATCTCCTGAAAAAATTAACTTGAAAGATTTAGATGGAAAAGCAATAGCTATTGACGGAGCTAATACTCTTTATCAGTTTTTATCAAGTATTAGGCAAAGAGATGGAACTCCTCTTATGGATAACAAAGGAAATATAACCTCTCATTTAAGTGGAATATTATATAGGACAGCAGCTATTGTTGAAAAAGGAATTAAACCTATTTATGTTTTTGATGGAAAACCTTCAGAACATAAAGAAGATACTGTTGAAGCAAGACGAGAAGTGAGAGCTGAAGCTGAAAAGAAATGGAAAGAAGCTTTAGAAAAAGGAGATGAAGAAGAAGCTCGAAAATTTGCAACAAGATCTTCTAGAATGTCACCTTATATCATTGATTCTGCTAAAAAGCTATTAGAATTAATGGGAATTCCTTATGTTCAATCTTTTGGAGAAGGTGAAGCACAAGCTTCATATATGGTTAAAAAAGGCGATGCTTGGGCAGTAGCTTCACAAGATTATGATTGTCTTTTGTTTGGTTCTCCAAAAATTATTAGAAATCTTACAATTAGTGGAAATCTCTCTGATTTAGAATATTTAGAACTTAAAAAGGTATTATATTCATTAAATCTCAGTAGAGAACAACTAATTGATGTAGCTCTTTTGGTTGGAACCGATTTTAATCCAGGAATAAAAGGAGTAGGTTCAAAAACAGGACTAAAAATTATGAAAAATTCTTCTCTTGAAGAATATTTAAAAGAAAAAGATGAAAATCTTGGTTTACCTACTCAAAAGCTACGAAACATATTTTTAAACCCTGAAATAAATCCAGATTATGATATAAAATGGAAATCTGTTGATAAAGAAGGAATAATAAATTTCATGTGTACAGAACATGATTTTTCACCAGAGCGAGTAGAAGGAGCTATTAAAAAAATGGAAAAGCTAAATACTACTCAGAAAAGCTTAGAAGATTGGTTTGGATAATATCATATGAATATTCATCAAAACATAGCTAAAACCTATCTAAAGTATAGTTAAAAAGGTGGAAAATAATCCCCAAAAATTTCTTTTGCATATTTAATAGCTAAATCCACTTGTTTTGGATAAATAGGTATCATTTCTTTTTCAAACTCTTTTCTATTTTTAGATTTAGCTATTAATTTTAAAATATTAAAATAAGTAGAAACAGCTAATTCTTTATTAAAATCATTGCCATCATTATCATGCTGATTTTCATTAAAACAAGGTAGTTCTAATGTTTTACAAATAGTTTCTTTAGAAAAATATTCCATACGAATTAATGGAGAAACAGAACTTATTAAAACATGATTTTCAAGTTCAATGAGTGGAGGAACTCCTTGTTCTTTTTTTCTTTTTGGAGAAATTAATTTATTATAATTTTTAAAATTATAACAATGAAGTTCTGTATAAAAATCAGGTTTATATTTTTTTATAATAGCTATTATCTCTTTTCCAATAGTTGATTTATAATATTCTTCTTTTAAAGTAGAAATATAAGGAGTTTTATCAAAATTATAAATTATAATCTTTCCTTTGGAAAAATCATTTACTATTAAGGATTTAAGAAAATGAATGGTAGTTTTACCTTCATTTCCATGAATTCCTCCAACAAATAGCTTTGTTGGACCTTTTCCTTTATTTATACATCTAAAATAAGAC
Source organism: Methanobrevibacter sp. (assembly GCA_031261945.1). Taxonomy (GTDB): domain Archaea; phylum Methanobacteriota; class Methanobacteria; order Methanobacteriales; family Methanobacteriaceae; genus Methanobaculum. Next base: position 1,339 of record JAISIQ010000114.1, on the reverse strand, counting down.
ATAAAATTTTATTTTTATGATTTTTTTATTTTTATTGTATGTAAATTGCATACAATGATACTTTTTTAAGTTCCTTCTTGCCAGTCATCTAAGTATTCATTTTGACGAATACTTAAATCATCAATAACTATATCCATAGCTTTAAGTTTGAGCTTAGCTATTTCATAATCAAGTTCATCTGGAGCTTTCATAACTCCAACTTCTAAATCATTTTCAAGAATATATTTAGCAGACAATGCTTGAGCAGCAAAGCTTAAATCCATAATCTCTGCAGGATGTCCTTGGCCTCTTTCTGCTGCAAGATTAACAAGTCTTCCATCAGCTAAAAGATATATTTTTCTTCCATCTTTCATAGTGAATTCTTCAATACTGTCTCTTACTTCTTTTACAGATTGTGATTGAGATTCAAGATCTCCTCTATTGATTTCAACATTAAAATGGCCTGAGTTAGCTAACATACATCCATCTTTCATGTTTTTAAAATCATCTCCACTAACAACATCGATGTTTCCAGTTACAGTTATAATTAAATCTGCATATTTAACAGCTTCACTAACTGGCATTACTCTGTAACCATCCATTCTTGCTTCAAGTGCTCTGATCGCATCAACTTCAGTGACAATGACATTTCCACCAAGACCAGCAGCTCTTGTAGCTACTCCACGACCACACCAGCCATAACCACAAACAACAATTGTTTTTCCAGCTATTAGCATGTTGGTAGTTCCCATTATAGCATCAAAAGTAGATTGGCCAGTTCCATATCTATTATCAAAGAGATATTTAGTATAAGCATCATTTACAGCAACAAGAGGTATTTTTAATGCCCCATCTTTATGCATTGCCTCTAATCTATGAACACCTGTAGTTGTTTCTTCACATGCTCCTCGAACTTTGTTTAATAGCTCTTTTCTTTCTTGATGAAGAACTAATATCATATCTGCCCCATCATCTATTATTATATCTGGTTTATGGTCTAAAACTTGACCTATTGTTTGATAATATTCCTCATCACTTTGTTCTCTCCAACCATATATATTTAATCCAAGAGCTGCTCCACCAGCTGTTGCATCATCATGAGTAGAAAGAGGATTACATCCTGTCATAGCTACTTCAGCACCGCCTGCTTGGAGAGTGAGACCGAGATTTATGGTTTTTGGTTCAAGATGAAGACAAGATCCTATTGTAATTCCTTCAAAAGGCTTTGTACGTTCAAATTCTTTTTTTATGTGTTCAAGAACAGGCATGTGCTTTTGAACCCATTTTATTTTTTTTATTCCTTCATCAGCAAGAGACATATCTTTTACATCGTATGAATTTGATAGATTTTTATAATTTG
>JAISIQ010000074.1 GCA_031261945.1 Methanobrevibacter sp. | reverse complement strand
CTATTAACTAGTTTTTTTCCACTAATTGATGAAACATAATCATTTAATTCTTTATTTCCACTAGCTATTACAACAATATCTGACCAATCTACAATTTTTTTCAATTCCTCATGATCTTTTGTTTTATTTAGAATAGCTCCTTTGTTTTTTAATTCATCTGAAATTGATTTTCCAATTAGCATTACTTCTGCATCATTATCAAGAAATCTATGGGCTCTTCTGCTACCTACTTCTCCAGTTCCAACTATAGCTACTTTTTTTCCACTAAGTTCTAAGAAAAGCGAAGTCCATCCCATATTAACCATCTATTTTTTATTTAAGTGCCTATATTTCCTACATCTATACTTTTGCACTGATTTCTATTATTTTATTAATAATAATTTCATGTTTTTATTATTTTTTATTCCTTATTATTTCTTATTATCTCTTATTTTTTTTCATGGTATTTGTATTAGTAATGACTTTTATTAATAAAATCATTAATAGTAATACTTCTAATTGTATTTATTATATTATTTTGCAATAATACTAAGCTAATACTAATATTAATACTAATCTAATATCAATATTAATTATTAATACTAATATCAATACTAATAATAATAATAGTGATAATAGTAATAAGAATAATAATTAATAACAATAAATAATGATTTTAAAATAAATAAAGTTAATATGGAGTTTATATTTGCTGAAGTTAAGTTTTTAATTTATAAATTTTACTTCTTATGATTTTCTAATGATTTCATTCTAAGTAACTTAACTGCCATTCTTAAATCATTGTCACAGTTCTGGAGAACTTTAATAGCTTCTTCTTTACTTATTGAGAAGGCATCTACAAGGGCATTGATATTTTCTTCCCCATTATCTTTGTCATTTCCTACTAATTCTTCAGATAATTGTTTTTTAAGATCTAAATATTCTTCTACACTCATATCTATATTTTTTAAAACCATGTCTCTAAGAGGGCAAGGTTTTGATGGCTTACAACACCAAACTAAAGATCCAAAGCAAGTTCCTGCTCCTTCACTGAGTCTAGTTTTTTTAGCAAAATTTTCTTTTATGTCCATATATTCTTGTGGACTAATTTTCACATCTTCAAGAGCATGTAATATAGGGCAAGGTTTTACTGGTGGACAGCAAAATGCAAGAGCTCTACTGTCTCCTCCTCTACAAACGTGTGATGGTGCATCGTCCCAGCTCATTAAAAATCCTCCGATAAATGATATAATTATGTATTTTATAATTATGTATTTGTTAGTTATATTTCTAATTTTGATAAATATTAATTCTGATAAATATTTATGTTATATGTTTTGATAATTATTTTGATAATGTATTATTGTCATAATATTTATAACATTAATATTAATAATCATAATTATAATCATAGTTATAATTATAGTTATAATTATGATATTAGTTATAGTTATGATATTTTTTATAATATATTTTTATAGTATAAATAGATTATAATAAAAAATATATAATATATTTATAAAGTTAAAAATTTCTATATTTTTATAAAATAATTTAATTTAATATATAATTTAATATATTTAAAATTTATTTCATGATATGTTTTGACACAGCCTATGTTTTATTATCATGACATGGTTTATTAAATTTTAATTTAACATCTTTTCTTTTTCATCAGGAGTTAATTCTTTCACAATATCTTCAGGGTTTCCAGTTTTAAGAACTTTTCCCCCTCTCATTAAAGCAGTTCTATCACACACATCCATAACAAAATCCATATCATGAGAAATGATAATGAAAGTTTGTTCTAATTCTTCCCGAGCTTTTAATATTGAGTCAGTAACTTGTACTCTTGTGATAGGGTCCATAGTACCTGTAGGTTCATCTAATATTATAATATTTGGTTCTTTTATAAGCACTTGTGCAATGGCTACTCTATGCCTTTCTCCATTACTTAATTGATTAGGATCTTTATTTAAGATATTCGCTGCAACTTCATTATCAAAACCAACTGCATTTAAAGTATGAATAGCTTTCATTTTAGCAAACTCTGCAGGGAGATCTAAGCTTATTGCATCAGTTAAATTTCCTAAAACAGTTCTATGAGGGTATAATGAATATTCTTGGTGAAGTAAACCAATATAAGGAACTACTCTCCCTCTACCTAATGGCCCGCTTTGTTTCATGTCAATCCAGTCGTCTCCTAACTTAATATTTATGTCTCCGCTACTTGGTTCAGTTAATCCGATTAACATTCTGCTGAGGGTTGTTTTTCCAGAACCACTAAGTCCTACAATTCCAAATATTTCTCCAGTATTAATACTTAAATCAACACCATCAACAGCTTTTATAACTCCTCTTTCAAAAGAATAATAATGTTTTTTAACATCTTCAATTTTTATTATTGGTCCGCCTTGCTGATATTCTGCTACTTTCTTTGGTAATGGAACAGTAGCTAAAAAATTAGACACTACTTTATCAGAGGGTCCATTTTCCACTATTTCTCCTTTTTCTAACCAAATAACATTATCTGCAAGTTGACTCATAACTTCGGGCCAGTGAGAAGTAATTACCATTGTTATTCCTTCTTTTTTAACTCCGTCTATTAATGTTTGATGAAGATATTCTGCAGTTTGAGGATCTAATGTTCCAGTTGGTTCATCAGCAAGGAATAACATAGGTTCTTTTGCCAATTGTCTTGCAAGAACAACTCTTTGTTTTTCTCCTCCACTTAAATCACGAGCAATATGAGTTATTCTATGTCCCATTTGAACCATTTCAAGTAATTCTAATGATTTATAAAGCTGATCTTCATATTCATATTTATCTGCAGGAATGGCTCTCATTACATTTTCAATAACTGTTTCTTCATCATATAATGCGAAGTTTCGCTGTAGCATAATAGCTATTCTTCTTCTAATTGATGCAAATTCTAATCTATCGCAGTTCCAAAAATCAATAGTTTTTAGTTCAAGTTTGCTTCCACATGAACATGTTTCACCTTCTTTAGAAGGAGGTTCCACATGTAAACATTTATCACAAATAGCTAAATTAAAAATAATATTTCCACTATCTGGCCTATATTCCTTTGTCCCACGAAGCATATTTATTAAAACAGACTTTCCAGACCCGCTTCTACCAAGAATTCCAAGAACATCTCCTTCTTCAATATTAACATTCACATCTTTAAGAACAGTTTCCCCATTGAATGTTTTAGTAATATTTTTAAGTTCTATAAAAGACATAAGTTCACCTATAAATAAATCATTATTTAACTTAGAAAGTTATTTAAAATATATTAGATTAATATATATTAGATTAATATCTCTTTTTATTTCATTTATATTTATCTTTATTTATCTTTATTTATTTTAGTTAAATTTTAAATAAATTGAAATTTTATCAGTATTCTTAATTTAATTATTTACATTAATTATTTACATTAATTTTTAATGATATTTAATGATTTGAGATTAAAATTTAATTTTCCATTAATAGCTGCTCTTCCAATAGATATTCCTGAAGCTCCTGCATTTAGCATTTCTTCAGCTCTTTTAATACTATTTATAGAATTATTTCCGATAATTTTGAGACTGTTTTTTTGGTGTTTTTGTCTTTTTTGCACTTTTTGTCCTTTATCGTTTTGATTTATTATATTAGCTATTTTTTTTATTATATCTAAATCGCAATGATTAAATCCTGGTTTCATAGCATCAACATGGATATAATTCGCTTTTGAATTTTTTATTATTTTAGCTATTTTTAAAGTATCTACTCCTTCTACATTTGCCCTAATTTTTACAGAAACCTCAGATTTTGATTTTTTAGTTATTTCACTAATAAATGCTTCTAAAAATTCAGAATCTTTAAGCATATTTTGTCCGCAATTGATATTTAAAAGTTCTTCTTGTCTGCAATGGCAATTTATTTCTATAATGTCTAAATCTTTTATTTTACTAATTTCAATTATCGGATCTGGACTTATAGCTCGTAAATTAGTAGAAATTTTTATATTTGAATCAGATGGACTTTTATTTTTAATTAGTTTCACTTCTTTCTCGATAGAATTAAATATATCTTCTTGAGGAATGGAAAATTCGTTTCTCCCTCTTTTTAATATCTTTTCTCCTGCAGCTATTGTGGGATCATCAATATTATATCCTCCAATAGTCACAGTATCAAAACCATAAGGAATTAGCTTAAGAGCAAAAGTTCCATCAGTTATTCCTGCCATTGGTGCAAGCACTTTGATAAATTCATCTCCTAATTATAATAATTCATTTAGTATCTTTATTTACTATCTTTATTTTATTATCCTTATTCTATTTTTTATTCCATTTCTTTATTCTAATTCCTTCTTTATTATACTTTTTAAAGCAAATATAAATAATAATTTTAAAGTAAATTTAAAGTAAATTTAAATAAAATTAAAATAAGACATGAAATAAATAAAATAAAAGATTATTAAATAAAACATTATCAATATTATAACTTAAATATTAATTTTAAATATTAATTAATTAAATCATATTATTAAAT
>JAISIQ010000039.1 GCA_031261945.1 Methanobrevibacter sp. | reverse complement strand
AATATCTATCTCATTTTTACCTTGATCATTATCTTCAACATAGATTTTTGTGCCAATAGCTATTCCCATAGCCATTAGTTTTTTTAAAATTACTGCATCCCCTCTTATAAATGAAACTTCACCAATTTCATGAGGATACAATGATCCAAGAGCTATTAAATTATCAGATCTGATTCCAATTTCCTCAATATCTGCTGATTCATCATTTTTACATTCTTCACAATTATTAAAATCAAAATCACATGCAGGAATTGGTTTTTGACCTGGGCAAAGATCAGGTTGCTCTAAAATATGACACATAGCTCTTTCAGCTTCATCTGATAAAGAATGTTCCATATCACAAGCTTGAATATGAATATTTTCTTCTTTAATACATAATACATCTTTAAGAAATCTTTCAAGAATTCTATGTTTACGTGTTATCTTTTGAGCTATTTTCATTCCTTTACTTGTTAGAATAGCTCCTTTATAAGGAATATATTCAATATATTCGAGAGACTCGAGTTTTTTAAGCATTTGTGTAACACTACCTGGAGCTATTCCAAGTTTTTTAGAAATAGTGGTAGTAGAAACAGGCTGCTTCTTGTTTCCATATTTATAGAGAACTTCTAAGTATTCTTCAATGTTCTCACTTAATCCTTCATTTCCCATAATATTATATTTGTAATATATAATATAAAAAGTTTTGGTTGACCTAAAAATATTTTTAATAATATGATTGAAGTAGCTATTAAGCATAGCTATTACTTACAAATCATCTAAAGTAGAAGTATCTCCTAAATCCTCCCCATCTTCTTTAGCTTTTAAAATTCTTCGCATAATTTTACCACTTTTAGTTTTAGGTAAAGAATCAACAGAAACCATCTCACCAAGAACAGCTACTGGACCTAAAGCATGTCTAACATGTCGTTTTAGCTCTTCTCTTAAAGTTGATTGATAACCTTCTTTAAATGGCATGTCTAAATTATAGCCTTCATTAAGAATTAAAAATGCTTTAATTAATTGTCCTTTAACAGGATCTTCTTTTCCAATTACAGCTGTTTCATTAACTGATGGGTGACTATTAAATGCTTCTTCAACTTCAATAGCCCCTACTCTGTGTCCAGCTATTTTTAAAACATCATCTGAACGCCCTTGAATCCAAATATATCCATCTTCATCCATTTTAGCCATATCTCCAGTTTTATAGATATTATTTGGGAAGAAATTCCAATAGACATCTTTGAATCTTTCATTATCTTCATAAAGACCCCTAAACATAGCAGGCCACGGCTCAGTAATAGCTAAATAACCTTTTTTGCCTCGTTCTACTTCTTGACCTTCTTCATCCACAATAGCTATTTTAACACCTGGAAGAGGTTTTGTAGCTGAACCTGGTTTTAAGTTTGAAACAGGAAGCGAAGCTATCATATGCATACCTGTTTCTGTTTGCCACCATGTATCCATAATAGGAGTTTTACTCCCCCCTATTTCTTCATACATCCATTTCCAAGCTTCATAATTAATTGGTTCTCCTACACTTCCTAATATTTTAAGAGAATTGAGGTCATATAATTTTGAGTATTTTTTACCAAATCTCATAAGATGACGAATAGCTGTGGGAGCTGTGTAAAATTTAGTTACACCATATCTTTCAATGATTTCCCACCAAATTCCAGGATCTGGAAAGTCTGGAGCTCCTTCATAAATAAGTGTAGTTGATCCTAAAAGTAAAGGAGCATATATAGTATAGCTATGGCCTGTAATCCAACCAGCATCACCAGTTGACCACCATAAATCATCATCATGAATATCAAATACATTTCTAAGAGTTGTAGCTATTCCTACCATATAACCTGCTGTTGTATGAATAACTCCTTTTGGTTTACCTGTACTTCCTGAAGTATAAAGAATAAATAAAGGATCTTCACTATCCATTGGCTCAGAGTGACAAGTATCTCCTTCACCTTCAATAAGACGATCATAGAATATCTCATTTCCTCTAAGTTCAGCTATATCATTGTAACGACCAGTATGATTTACAAGAACAACTGTTTGAATTGTTGGACATTGTAACATAGCTTCATCTACAGGAGTTTTAAGATTTATGATTTTTCCTCTCCTATATGTTCCATCAGCAGTTATAAGAACTTTAGATCTAACTGCATTTATTCTTTCCATAATAGCTACTGAACTAAGTCCAGAATAGATTGCACTATGGATTGCTCCTATTTTAGTACAAGCAAGCATAGTAATAATTAACTCAGGACACATTGGAAGATACATTGATACAGAATCTCCTTTTTTAATACCTAAATTAATTAGAGCATTAGCCATTTTATTTACTTCACGATAAAGTTCATAATAAGTTAGTTTTATTTCATCTCCTCTTTCATTTGTATAGAGGATAGCTATTTTATTTCGTTTTTCTGAATTTATCCAACGATCAAGAGCATTGTGTGCAAGGTTTATTTTTCCTCCAACAAACCATTTATAAAAAGGTTTCTCTGAAGTATCAAGGACTTTATCCCATCTTTTAAACCAATCAAATTGATCTGCTTGTGAAGCCCAATATGTTTCTATATCTTCTCCTTTTTTTAATTCCCTATCCCAATCTTTTATATTAGCTCTTTCAATCACTTTTTGAGTTGGAGGATACATATCTGAGCCTTTATTATTATTATTATTATTATTATTATTGTTATTGTTATTGTTATTGTTCTTATTGTTATTATTCTCATTATTGGCATTATTTTCATTTTTACCATTATTATCCATTTTAAAACCCCCTTATTTTAATTATCTACCTAAATCTAGGTAGTTTTTTATTAATTTAGATTATCTATTTATTTATTTGATTAGTATAGTATATATATTTTATGATGATTAATCATGATAAATTAGTTTTTAATACTATTATAAAAAATTATTATTATTATTATTATTATTATTATTATTACTACTACTATTACCATTATTACTATTATTAATATTGTTATAACCATTATTAGTACTAATATTAATAATATATTTATTAAACTCCTTTAAAAATAAAAATAAAAGTAAAAAACAGAAATAAAAGTAGAAATAGAAATAAAAGTACAAAAAATAATAAAAAATCAAGAATAAAAAGAAATAATAAAAAAAATAATAAAAATATAAAAAAGACAAAAGACAAAAGACAAAAGAAATTATAAAATTATAATTTCAAAAAATTAAACAATTTTGTTAAGCCCCATCTAAATAAAGCTATTCCCTTTGCTCCACCGTTGATTGCGGATAAACAATCAGTATGGAGTGATGAAGTTGAAAGAGCTTTTGGATTATTATCACTTACATAAGTTTGTAAACCACTCCAAATTCTCGCACCTCCAGAATTTTTAACAAACCATTGAGTAGTGGATTTAATCCAAGCAGTATTTTTGCCATAATTTCCTTTATAAATCATAGGAGTAATTATATCCAAATACTTACCTATCTTTGGCATATTTTGACCATAATAATAGCTATTTGAACTTGTTTCGGGCATTACAGATGCTGAGATGATTATATTTGGGTTATATGTGTTTATTACTTTATAAACTTTCTGGACAAATTTAGTAATAGCTTTTTCACCAGTTACTCCATTTGAATATCGATATTTATAAGCAGTACCGGGATATCTTAAATAATCTAACTGAATTCCTGCAATATAATTCATTTTTGAGTATGTTTTGATTTTTTTAAGAATTTTATTAAAATAAGCATAATTATAGCTCTTTGTTTTTGTATTTACTGGATTTATCCATTTTCCCTTTTCATAGAAACATTGAATCCATAAATGAACTTTAATTCCTTTTTGTGCTGCAGATTTAGCCCATTTTATTACTTTAGTTTTTCCATACTTATTAATAGCTACTTCATGAATGAAAATATTCCCAATACCTGACTCTGAAATCTTTTTAAGATTTATTGAATTCATATGTTCAGCTCTTACCCATATAGAATTATGATTAGGAATAGATTTAGTTTTAGAGCTTCTTGTGAATTTTGGAATATATTTATTCATTGAATGAGATTTTTTCACACTTATATATCTATTTGATGGAAGTTTCTTTTTAAGAAAATTATAAGACAATACTGATGAAAATAGATAAATAGCTGTTTGATATTGCATTCTTTTATTTTTAGAAATTTTTACATAGTTAGGAGCTTTGCCATACCTCTTTATAAAATTTGATGTAGATTTAGCATAACTAAAATATTTTTTAGATGAAATTCTCACCTTGACATTAGTCCCAGATGGCTTATTTGGATTTTTTACATTATATTTTGGTGTAACAGAACTACTTACTTTTTTATATTTATATTCAATTGTTTTAGACATTAAATACATAAATTCAGGTATAGAAAATTTATATCCTGAAACACTAATATATTTTGGAAGTTTTTTATATTTTTTTATATACTTATTTAGAGAATATGCAGAGGAAACTATATTAGCTTGAGAAATAATTTGTGATGATTTTACAGCTTTTAATTTAGATTTAGAATAAGAAATTCCCGGACCGGCTGCTTTAATTACTGATTGAGAATTTGAAGAACTTGATTGAGTGCTTGAAACAAGACCTGCATTATTAGAAGAACTTTCAGATAGTTTAGACCCAACATTAGATATATCATTATCATTTACACTACTATCTTCATCAATATTTTCAATATTATTTTCTGCAAAACTAACACTAGATGTTAAAAAAATAGCTATTAAAAATAATAATATGACAGATAAAAATTTAAAAGAGTTATTAGTAAATTTAATATCAAAAAAATCATTATTGTTTATATTATTAATAAATTATACCCCCTTAATCAAAATAAATGAAAATAAAAAAATGAAAAAATAGCTATTTAAAGAAAATAGCTATTTAAAATATATTATAAACAGCTATTATAAATTCAATAAGCTAAATAAATTAGCAGTACCCCATCGAAAAATAGCTATTCCTGGAGCTCCGCCTTTAAGAACAGATGAAACATCTGCTTTTAATGCAGAAACAGAAAGTTTTTTAGTATTACTATCAGAATAATAACCTTGTAATCCTCCCCAGATTTCAGCTCCTCCAGAATTTTGTACAAACCATTTAGTTGTTGAAGTTATCCAAGCATTATTTGCCTTATAATTCCCTTCATAAATCATAGGAACAATGACATCCAGATATTTTCCTAATTGAGGAATGTCTTGACCATAATAATAATCATTATTATAAGTTTCAGGCATTACTGCTGCTGAGAGAATTATTTTAGGATTAATAGCTTTTACAGCAACATTCAATTGTCTTACAAATTCAGTGATAGCTTTTGTTCCTCCATTAGTTTGATATGCAGTTCCAGGATATCTAAGATAATCTAAATGGATGCCTGCAACTCCATCATACTTAACATAAGTTTTTGCCCTTGTTATCATTTTATTGAAGTATGCTTGATTTACTTTTCCACCACTTACAGGATTGATCCATTTTTTATTTTTAACATCATAGAAACAAGTAAACCAGATATGGACTTTAATTCCTTTACCTGCTGCTTCTTTAATCCAACTACGAGCATCACTCCTTTTAAAAATATCTTCATGTATAAAAACATTTCCAATTCCATATTCAACTAATAAACTTAAGTTAAGAGGATTATTAGTCCCACTATTTTCATTCATATCACCAGAATGAACCCAAATAGCATTCTTATTATTACTTTTTATTTTATTTGTTGAAGCTCCATTACTACTAACACTACTACTAACACTAGCACTTGATGGTTTATATTTATTTAAATTATGTGTTTTAGCAACTTTTACAGTTACAGAACTTGGTATTTTTTTATAATTAGCAAGATATGCTCCAATTCTTGCAAATGCATAGATAGCTGTTTGATATTGTAATTTACCATAATTCGAGCTTACATAATTAGGAGCTTGATTATATTTATTAATATATTGATAAGTTCTCTTAGCTATATCATAATATTTAGATTTAGGTATGACTTTCTTTATTGTATCTCCAAAAGGACTAGCAGGATCTTTTACATTTGTTTTAATAGTCATAGCAACAGAAGAACCTTTATACTTATAAGCAATTGCTTTAGAAACAAGATACATATATTGAGCCATAGATAATTTTTTACCTGAAATTGTAACAGAATTTGGTAAATGGCCATATTTAAGTACATAGCTCTTAACAGACTTTGATGCAGACCAAATAGCACTTTGAGATAATTTTTTTGTAGATGCTGATGAAGAAGATGAAGAACTTGAAGCAGTAAATTTAGGAAGATATTTGTTCATTGAATGAGTAGATTTGATATTTAATGAAATATAATTTGGAAGAGCTTTTTTGTTAGAATAACTCCAAGCCAATATCCTTGAATAAGTATAAATAGCTGTCTGATAGTACATTTTACCTAATTTAGTATTAACATTATTAGGAGCCTTATTATAGGCATTGATGAATTTTATGATATTGTTTGCATAGCCCCTATAATTATATTTAGTTAATTTCCCTTTAATCTTAACTCCACTTGGTTTAGAAGGATTTTTAATATTATATTTAACATTAACATTAGAATTAGATTTTTTATATTTATAAACAATAGTTTTACTCATTAAATATAGGAATTCGGGCATAGAAAACTTAGTACCTGCAATAGTTACAGAATTAGGGAGTTTTTTATATGTTTTAATGTACTTATAAACATTCTTAGCACCCAATAATATATTAGCCTGAGTTAAACTTTTTGGTTCACTACTACCTCCAGCTGCTTTAATAACATTAGAATTAGAATCCTTTTTAGCATTAGAATTAGTAGTAGTATTAATATTATTAGCAGTATTTTTAGAAGTAGAATCAGAAGATTGTGAACCTTCTAAAGATTCTTTATTATCATTAACTTGATTATTAGAAGAATCAGCATAATTTATAGATTCTTCAGAAATAGGAGTAGATTGAGAATTAACATTAGTACTATCTTCAGCAAAACTAACACTTGCTCCTAAAACTACAATTAATGAAAATAATAATATTAGTTTAATATATCTAGATTTGATTTTAATAAAAAATCCTCCATTGATAAACTATATATAACAATATGATATTTCTATAAAATTATATCATGAATAAAATTTAAATTAAAAATTAAAAAAATAGCTATTTAAGTAAATTAATAAATAGCTAATAAAAATTATTAATGTTTAGAAAGATATTGAGGTGTAACGTCCCGTAATCTTCTCTGTATTTGTATTCCAATTCTTAACAACACCAAAAGAGTTTCTACTACTTGTAGTATCAACAGTGTACCATTTACTACCTACTTTAACTTCTCCCCAAACATGACCTATCCAGCCAGAAGAAGTGAAATCACAATTACCATTAACATATCTTGCTTCTAAACCAACTTTCCTAAAGAGTGCTATTAAAAGATGTGTTTGATCAACACAGTTTCCTTTTTTGAGAGATAATGTTTTTGCCGCACCATATTTAGTATTATAATAGAATTCATATGCAATCTTATCTCGAACCCAATTATAAATTACAGTTGCTTTTTGTAATTGTGTAGTGCATCCTTTAGTTAAAGAAGTAGCTAATGCACTAATTGAAGCAGTAGATACAGAACTAGAACTTGATCCAGTGTTAACAGATTTAGTTCCACCATTGATTTTACTTTGACTTGATGCAGTTACGTCCACATAGTTAGCTAAAACTTTATTTTTATAAACATATGCTCCTACTCTTGAAAGAACATAAATAGTAGATTGATACTGGAGTTTTCCTAAGCTTGTTGAAACATAATTAGGAGCTCGTTTATTTTTTTCAATGTGACTAGCTACAGAAGAAGCCGCAGCAGCATAGTTCTTCTTCACTAATCGTCCAAGTTTATTATTTCCTGATGGTTTAGTAGGAACTTTAGTAGATATTAACTTAATATTACTATTTTTTCCATTATATTTAGTTACAATAGCTTTTGAAACTAAGTAAAGAAAATCTTGAATATT
>JAISIQ010000023.1 GCA_031261945.1 Methanobrevibacter sp. | reverse complement strand
GGGCAATATATTCCTGAAACATTAATGAATGAGCTTTTAAACTTAGAAGAGAAATACAATTTTTACAAGAATGATCCTGAATTTAAAAAGGAGTTACAAACTTTACTTAATAGCTATGCAGGACGCCCTTCTCTTTTATACTATGCTAAACGAATGACTGAAGACTTAGGTGGAGCTAAAATATACTTAAAACGCGAAGACCTTAATCATACTGGATCTCATAAAATCAACAATGTTCTTGGACAAATTCTCCTTGCTAAAAAGATGGGAAAAACTCGGGTTATAGCTGAGACAGGAGCAGGTCAGCATGGTGTAGCCACAGCTACTGCCGCAGCATTCTTAGACATGGAATGTGAGATATTCATGGGTGAAGAAGATATTGAACGTCAAGCTCTTAATGTTTATCGTATGGAGCTCTTGGGAGCTAAGGTAAATCCAGTATCTAGTGGAACAAAAACATTAAAAGATGCTGTAAATGAGACAATGAGAGAATGGACTACAAGAGTTCATGATACTCACTATGTTTTAGGTTCTGTAATGGGTCCTCACCCATTTCCAATGATTGTTCGTGATTTTCAAAGTGTTATAAGTGAAGAAATAAAAGAACAACTCTATGATGTAGAATCAACTTTACCTACTGCAGTTATAGCATGTGTTGGTGGTGGAAGCAATGCTATTGGTTCATTCTATAATTTTATCGATGAAACGTCTGTTAAATTAGTTGGATGTGAAGCTGGAGGGGAAGGAATTGATACTGAATATCATGCGGCATCTATTACCTTAGGAGAAGTTGGAATCTTTCATGGAATGAAATCTTACTTCTGTCAAGGTAACTATGGTCAGATTGCACCAGTTTATTCAATCTCTGCTGGTTTAGATTATCCTGGGATTGGTCCAGAACATGCTTATTTGCATGATATAAAAAGAGCCGAATATGTTCCAATCACTGACAGCGAAGCAGTGGAAGGATTTGAATATTTAGCTAAACACGAAGGAATTATATGTGCAATTGAAAGCGCTCATGCTATAGCTCAAGCTATGAAAATGGCAAGAACAATGGATAAAAATGATATTATTGTAGTTTGTCTCTCTGGACGAGGAGATAAAGATGCTGAATCTATTCAAAAATATAAATTAGCTAAATCAAAGAGTAATGATAAGAGTAATGATAATGGTTATGATGGAGGATTATAAATGAGTAAAATTACAGAATCTTTTAGAGATGAAAAAGCATTTATAGCTTTTTTAACAGCTGGAGATCCTTCAAAAGAAAAAACAGTAGAATTTATATTAGCTATGGAAGAAGCTGGAGCAGACATTATTGAGATAGGAATTCCATTTTCAGATCCAATAGCTGAAGGGGCAGTGATTCAAAATGCTAATACAAGAGCATTGTCTCGTAGTATTAATACTGATGATATTTTTGATTTAGTAACTGATGTTCGAAAGAAGTCTGATATTCCTTTAGCTTTTTTAACTTATATAAATCCAGTTTTCTATTATGGATATGAAAAATTCTTTAAAAAATGTAAGGAAGTTGGAATTAATGGAATTATAATTCCAGACTTGCCATATGAGGAAAAGGGAGAAATTTCAGAGATTGCAGAAAAATATGATGTAGATATAATATCTCTTATAGCTCCAACTTCAAAAGATAGGGTTAAGATGATAGCTAAGGATTCAAAAGGTTTTATTTATCTTGTTTCATCAATGGGTGTAACTGGTGTTAGAACTAATATTAAAACAAATCTTGAAGATATCATCGTCGAAATTAAAAAAGTTACTGATGTACCGGTAGCTGTAGGGTTTGGAATAAACACTCCTGAACAATCAAAAAACATATCTAAAATAGCTGATGGTGTGATTGTTGGGAGTGCTATTGTTAAAATTATAGAAAAACATGGAGATAATTCAACTCAATATATAAAAGACTATGTATCTAAAATGAAAGATGCTACTAGAATCTAGTACATGATGTGGTATTATGAAAGATGATGATTATTTTATGAATGAAGCTATTAAAGAAGCTAAAAAATCTTTATTAGAAGGAGGAATCCCTATTGGGGCAGTCCTTGTTAAAGATGGAAAAATAATTAGTAAAGGCCATAATCGCTTAATTCAAAATGATTCAGCTATTTTACATGGGGAAATGGACGCAATAGAAAATGCAGGTAGGTTATCTGCTGAAGATTATAAAAAATCAACTCTTTATACTACTCTTTCTCCTTGTCCAATGTGTTCTGGAGCTGTAATACTTTATAATATTCCTCGTGTAGTTATTGGTGAGGAATCAACACTTGAAGGAGCAGATAAACTTCTTAAAAAGAATGGTGTTGAAGTTATTCATCTAAATAATCCTAAAGCTAAAGAATTACTTGATAATTATATTAAAGATAATCCAAATAGCTGGAATCAAGAACTTGAAAAAGTAGGTTTTAAAACAAATATTGAATTATAATAGCTATTTATAAGGACTAGTATAGACTAGTATAGTTTAATCAGGACTATCATACTTTAATCCCAATTTTCTTTATTGAGTTTTTCTCCAAGTTTTTTTAATTTTTTCTTTCTTTCAACATAATCAGGAATTATAGATTCTACTAATAACCAAAAATTAGGAGAATGATTATGTTCTTTTATATGGGCAAGTTCGTGAACTATAACATAATCTATTACTTCATCATCAGCCATTATCAATTTCCATGAAAAATTAATCGTGTTTTTTCCACTACAACTCCCCCATCGTGTTTTTGCGCTTGTTATCCTAATTCCTGTAGGCTCAACATTCATTTTTTCTTTAAAATAGCTAATCCTTTCTTTAATATGCTTTTTAGCTATTTTTTTATATAATTTAATAGCTATTTCTCTAATTTCCTCTTTATTACAGTTCTTTGGAATTAAAAAGGCTTCGTCTTTGTATTTAGCTATTTTTCCAGATACTGGGGAAATAGCTATCCCTTTCCCTCTTAAATAAATTTCATCTCCAAATTTTAAGTTAAAGTCTTTTCTTGCTATATAATTTTCTTTTATTCTATGTATGTGTTTATTAACCCATTTTTCTTTTGATTCTACAAACTTAGCTATTTGATTTTTAGAAGTTCCATTTGGAGCTCTTACTTCTAAATCTCCATTTTCTTTTATTTTTAATGAAATTGTTTTTCTTTTTGAATAGATAATTTTATATTTTGTCATGTTAGCTCCAAATTCATCTTTATATTTGCCCTTATCTTTATATTTAGTATTATTTTTCTTTTGTTGGCTATGTTTCATTATTTCTAATAGCTGTTCTTAGTAGTTATTCTTTTAATAGTTTTTTAATAGCTATTATTCATTTTTATAATATTTTTCATAATATTTTTATTAATATTTAATTTTATTAATACTGTTTATACTATTTATACTATTATTTTTCAAA
>JAISIQ010000019.1 GCA_031261945.1 Methanobrevibacter sp. | reverse complement strand
TCATTTTGTTCTTTTGTATTTAAATCATCATCTTTGAAGAGTTCAGCTATTCCTCCTATTGAACCAAGAATTCCAGAAACTTCAGCTGGAAGGAAAATCTTAGTTGAATTACCATCAGCTATTTTTTCAAGAGCTTCTAAGTATTTAATAGCTATTAACTCATTAGTTGGATTTCCTTGATGTATTGCGTCATAAACACTTAGGGTAGCTTTAGCTTCACCATCAGCAATAGCTATTTCTTGATATTTATGTGCATCAGCTACTTTTTTAATAGCTTCTGCTTGACCTTCAGACTCGAGGATTGCAGATTGTTTGTCACCTTCAGCACGTTTGATTTCTGATTGTTTATAACCTTCTGCTTCTAAAATAACTGCTCTTTTCATCCTTTCTGCTTTCATTTGCTTACTCATAGCATCTACAATATCTTTAGGAGGCTCAATTCTTTGAATTTCAACTCTAACAACACGAGTTCCCCATTTATCGGTAGCTTCATCAAGAACTTCTCTAAGTTGAGTATTAATCATTTCTCTTGAAGTTAAAGTTTCATCAAGCTCTAAATCTCCTACAATATTTCTAAGATTTGTTTGAGCTAATTTTGTAATAGCTTGATAGAAATTTACAACATTATAAACAGCATTAAAAGGATCAGTAACTTCATAGAAGATAACACAATCAACTATAACTACTGTATTGTCTTTTGTAATAACTTCTTGAGGGGGAACATCTACTACTTGTTCACGAAGATCTACTTTTGTAATAGACTCGATAAATGGGATAATAAACACAAGCCCGCTTTCAACAGTTCTTTGATATTTACCAAATCTTTCAACAACAGCTTTTTCATAAGGTCTTAATATTTTAATAGCTTTCGCTGCTAAAACGATTATTATTATAAATATTATTAAAATTACAAACCAATCCATATTTTCATCTCCTTCTATTTATCTATTCTTTCTTTTTTACAATTAGTTTAACACCATCAACCTTTTCAACCATAACAATTGATTCAAGCGGAATGTTTTCATTAGCTATTGCTTTCCATGTATCTCCAACAAGCTTAACTGTTCCTGGACTGTCTTTTTTGATTTCTTCAATTACAATTCCTTCTTTTCCAATCAATCTATCTGAATTTGATTTTTTAGAAGGAGAATTCTTAGTTAAACGATTTGCTAAGGGTCGTGAAGCTATTATTGCTATTATGGTGACAATTATAAAAATTAATAGCTGTGATGTGGGATCAAAGTTTAAATAATTAGCTAAGCCTGCAAAACCTGCCCCGATTCCTATGGACAATAAAAAGAAAGTATTTGTTAATAGCTCACCTAAAATGAATAAAACAGCTATTGTAAGCCAAAATTCTAAACTAAACATTTTTCTCATTAATATTTTCTATAAATTCATCAACTTTCACATCAAATGAAGAATCAATATCTGTTTTTGTCATAAATAGCTTAGCTATTCCTGATTTTCCAGTTATTTCTTCCATTTTAGCTATTGTTTTTTCATAGCCACTACTGCTACAAGTACAGAAGAATGCTAGTTCTTTGAATTTATCTTTATTTTCTGTTAAGTATGCTAAAACAGGATTAGCCATTGTTGCAGCCCAAACAGGACTTCCTACAATTACTAAATCATATTCTAAAATGTCTTTGTCAATGGGTTCAATAACAGTAGGTGTTTCTCTCAGTGCATCTATACAAGAAGTTAGATATTTGATAGCTCCTGACCTATCTTTTGTATCTTTAATTTCTTCAACATCGCAGTTTAATTTTTGAGAAATAGCTTTTGCCACACCTGCTGTGACTCTTGTTCTGGAATAATATGTTAATAGTATTTTCATAAATAGCTATTTGTTTTTTATATAAGATAATATTTCCTAATTTTTTATAATTATTTTATGATATTAACTAGTATAAATAATATTTTTATAAAATTTAATTATAAACAATGTATTAATTATTTGTTTTCATTTGCTCTTTCTCTTAATTAAATATGTAAAAAAAAACAAATAAAAAGCTATGACTCAAAAAATCATATGGGATAGCATATGAAATATACAGAGTAGGAATGAATGCAGAAAATGAGGGGCCTGAGAGAATATTAAAGAGGCATTTTTAATTAAATAAAATATTGGAAGATTTAGTATAAACACTTATATATTTATTAAAAACAAAATATTATTATTAATAGATTTTTTCAAGGTGCTGTGATGAAGTTAAATAAAGAGAAAATGAAACAGGTTATACATTATATTGTTCATAGATGCCAAGATAAACCTAATTTTGGTAAGACTGTATTGTATAAACTGATGTATTTTTCAGATTTTAATCATTATGAAATTTATGAAACTTCAATTACTGATGAAACTTATATAAAAAAAAGGAATGGTCCTACTCCTGATCATTTTGATGTTTGTTGTGATGAACTAAGAAATGAAAATAAAATAGATAATGAAAAAGTACCAGTTATTTCATATCATAGAGATAGGTATTTTTCTTTAAACGAACCAAATACTTCTTTATTAAGTAAAGAAGAATTAGAAGTTATAGACGACGTGATCAATAATCTGTCCCACATGAATGCTTCCCAGATCAGTGATTATTCCCATGGAGATAAACCATGGAGAGTTGCTGAATTTCTTCAGCCTTTAAACCCTGAATTTGTGTTTTATAGGGATGATGAGTATTCAGTGAGAGAGTACGATGACTAATTATGTTTGTAAAAATTATCCTAAGTTTGATGATGATTGTGATGCTCTTTTTAAAAAATGTAATTCTCTTAAAGAAGATATAGAGAATTTTAAAATTGCTTTAATTGATGATATTCTTAATAATAATGGAAGAATTCCTCATAAAATTGTTCATGTTAATAAATTAAAAGCAAAACTCCCAGTTTTTAAAGTTAAAAGGTTTCGTTGTGCTAGTATTCCTAAAGGTAATAGATCTGGGTTTAGAATTATTTTTGCATATGATCAATCACTTTCGTTGATTTATTTCATTGAAGTTTATTATAAAAAGAATGATAAAACTGATATGAATAGAAAAAGAGCTATTGAAGCCTGTGAATTTATTTGTAAGCAATAGCATTTTTTTTAAATTATTATTATTACTTTTTTATCTAATTTTATTATCTTAAAAGACATTTCTAATTATCAGTTCCTTCTAATCTTTTAATTTCTTCAATCATTTTATCAAAATCAGATTCAAATTCTTCATCTTGAAGTATTTTAAATTTATTATAATGTTTTTTAGCTATTTCCTTCGCATGTTCTGTTGTAATCTTGCCTTTGTGTGTTAAGATAGGTAATTGATTTATTTTAATGAAATTGATTAAGATATCTTTCCATTCTGACATTGAAGTAGGTAATTGTCTTTTAGCTCTACCCTCAGCCAATAACAG
>JAISIQ010000003.1 GCA_031261945.1 Methanobrevibacter sp. | reverse complement strand
ATATCAGCTATTTCTTTAACAGCAGGTTTCGCATTAAAAGCAATACCATATTCAGCTATTTCAATCATTGAAATATCATTAGCTCCGTCACCAACAGCTACACATTCTTCAAGAGAAATACCTTTATCTTTTGCAAAATCTGCAAGAACATCAGCTTTAGTATTTTCAACTAAAGGCCCTGTAACTTCTCCAGTTAATTTTCCATCTTCTTCTACTAATGAATTTGTAAATAAGTAATCAATGCCGAGTTTTTCTTTTATAGGTTCTGCAATTAAATCAAAACTACCGCTTATAACAGCTATTTCATGATTATTGTCTTTTAATCCTTTAATAGTTTCTTCGGCTCCTTCCATTAATTTTATACCATTAGCCAATTCTTTAATTTCTTCAACTGAAGCTCCTTCTAAAAGTTTAACTCTCTCTTTAATAGATGTTTCGAATTCTAAATCACCATTCATTGCTTTTTTAGTGATTTCTGCAATTTCTTCTTGAACGTTTACTAATTTTCCAATCTCATCTATGGCTTCACCATCAATAATAACATTATCTAAGTCAAATACTACAAGTTTAATCAATCATACCACCAATTATATTAAGTCCAACTCGCTAAGTCGATCATAGGCCCTTTCTACACCGAGTTTAGCATCATCTTTTGTTTTGGCACCAGTGCAAACAACCTTACCTGAGCCAAATAATAATAAAACAACTTTAGGGTCATCTAAACGGTAAACCAGTCCAGGAAATTGTTCTGGTTCATATTCCGTATTCTCTAATTCTAAAGCTACAGCTTCAAGATTTAGAGTTGCTTCTAAGTTAGCAGAAGCGACAATATTTTGTATAATAATATCAAATTCCTTAGGAATATCCTTATCAATAGTTCTCATTAGATCTACTGTCTTTTTAACAGCTAATTTAGAATCTTCGATAGATTTAGCACCAGTACAAACTAATTTGCCTGAATTAAAAATTAATGCTGCTGTTTTAGGATCTTTAAGTTTAAAAACTAATCCTGGGAACTGTTCTCTATTAAATTCGACACCTTCTAATGCTTTGGAAACTTCTGTTAATTCTATATCTTTTCCAATACTAGCAGAAGATACAATATTCTCTATTTTAATATCAACATCTGTCAAGCTAATATTCCTCCAATAAATTATTAAAAAAAATAAGTAAAATTTTACTTTATCTAATTTTTTAATTTATAAGTATATAAACCTATTTAAAATATGACAAAAAATAATAAAAAAAGTAAAAAAAATAATAACAAAATAAGAATGAAAATAGAAACAAAACAAATAACTATTAAAAACAAAATATAATCTATAAATATAATCTATAAAACTAATTTAATAAATAAAGTATCTAATAAATAAAGTATTTTTTAAAGAATAAAATAAAAAGGGCGATAGAATGATTGAAGTTGAAGTAAAAGCTAAGATAAAAGATTTTAATTCTATCAAAAAGAAATTAAATGATATTAATGCTAAAAAAAGTCATGCTGAGTATCAGGAAGATAGCTATTTTAATAGTCCTACTCGAGATTTTAGAAAGACAGATGAAGCATTACGAATTAGGAAAGTAATGATTGATAATAGAGAAGTTGAAACTTTAAATGATGAAGATGTTTCTGTTTTCATAACTTATAAAGGACCAAAAATAGATCAATCAAGTAAAACACGAGAAGAAATAGAAGTAGGAATAGAAGATGCTAATAAAGTAGCTAAAATATTCCAGCATTTAGGATTTAAACAAACAGCCAATGTTGTCAAAAATAGAACAATTTATAAATTAGATGAATATATAATAAGTCTCGATGATGTTGAAGGATTAGGACCATATATGGAAATAGAAGCGGATTTAGAAGATGGAGCTATTTTTCAAGATGCATTAAACAATATTTTCGATATATTCCATAAATTAGATATTCATGATGGATTTGAAAGAACATCTTATTTAGAGTTATTAGAAGAACAATGAAAGAAAAAAATAAATGAATTAAAGAATTACGTTACTTTATTCAATTATTTCTTCCATTAAAGCTCCTAAAAATTCACTTAATTGAGAAGCTGTAAATCCATTTCCATGTTTTTCCATAGCTAAATCTCCTGCTCTTCCATTGAGATAAGCTGCAAGTAAACCTGCATCAAAGCTATTTAAACCTTGAGAAAGTAAGCCAATAGCTATTCCTGCTAAAGAATCCCCAGTTCCTCCAACAGTCATTCCAGGATTACCTGTTTTATTAAGTTTTAATCTATTACTATTAAATATTAAGTCGTATTTACCTTTTAATATTGTAGTTCCTTGAATATTTTTTGTTATAATTTGGAAAATAGCTATTTTATCATGTAAATCATTATATCCCATATTATCAAAATTTAAGTCCATATTTTCAAATTCTAAGCTTTTATTTTCATTTTCTATTGTTTTTGAAAAGAAAGATTTAAATTCTTGTAGATGAGGAGTTATGATTAAATTCTTTTTATTCTTTATTAAATTTAAATCAACTAATTTTAAAGCATCAGCATCTAAAACTAATGATTTTTCAATTTTAGCAGATAATATATTAAATAATTTTCCTGTTTCTTCATCTAATCCAGAACCTGAACCAATTAATACTGCATCAACATCATCTACCATCTTTAAAATATCTTCGGTATGATTTAGATTTAGATAATCTCCTTCTAATTCTTTAACAATGAAATCTGGAGAATAAGATTTAATAGCTAAACTTGCAGAACTAGGGGAAGCTATATAAACTAAATCAGCACCAGCACTTAATGCAGAAAATCCTGCAATAGCTGGAGCTCCAGAATAATCTTTACTACCCCCAATAATCAATAGTTTGCCATTTTTACCTTTATGAGAAATAGCTGACCTTTTTTTTAATCTTTGAAGATCTCCAGTACCTGTAAATATTTCTGCTTCAATAGGAATTCCAATATCACAAGTAATAATTCCTCCTACCTTTTTTTCGTTACTTTGATTAGCTATTTTAATACCAGATTTAATTCTATGGAATGTTATTGTGTAATCAGGCCTAATAGCTAAATCAACTATTTCTCCTGTTTCAGGATTCATTCCAGAAGGAACATCAATAGCTATTGTTAATGCATTTGAGTTATTTATTATTTCAATAGCTGTTTTAACTTTATTTTTGAGTTTTCCTTCTATGCCTGTTCCCAAAATAGCATCAATAATAATATATTCACTAAAGCTATTTGATTTAGCTATTTCAGAATTGTTTAAATCTTCTATTGAATCAATTTGATGAATAGCTATTTTTGAGAATTTAGGTTCCATATTCATGAGAATTTCTGCATTTGTTTTAGAATCATTTGATTTAATACCATTTATTGGAGTTAACATGAAAATATCAACTTCAAATCCCCTATTAAGTAAATGACGGGCAGCTACAAAACCATCACCGCCATTACCTCCCGAACCTGTGAAAATAGCTATTTTCACTGGCTTTGAAAATGTGAAAGTTGAAAGCTTAGCTATTTCATCAGCTGTTGATTTTCCTGCATTTTCCATAAGACAAAGTCTTGATAAGCCTAAATCCTCACAATTAATGTCTGTTGCAATCATATCTATAGGTTTCATATTTCCCTCATTATTATTATTGTTTTTATTGTTATTTTATTGTTATTATTATGTGTTATTTTATTGATTGTTGTTATTTTGTTCTTATTTTTATTATTAATTTTTGTTTTAATTATATTTTATTTTATTAATAATCAATATAATAACCAATATTATAATCAATATTATAATCAATGTTAAAAATAATAATATTTTTAAAAATAGTATTAATAAAAGTAGCATTAAGAAATAGAAATAGAAATAAAAATAATAGTAATAATAATAGTAGTAATAGTAATAGTAATAATAAAATTAAACTTAAAAATAGAAATAAAAATAAGAATAAGAGTGAGAATAAGAATAAGAATAAAAAGAAAAATAAGATAGAGAAAATAAAAAAATAAAAAAAGAAAAGATTTAAATTAAATAATTAAATAATTAATTTATTAAATTACTAAATTATTAATTTATTAAATCGTTTTATATTTAAAATAAATCTCTTAAATTAATTTTATAAGCACCTAAACTTCCACCGTAGTTACCTGCGCTAATTTCTCTAACACCACTAATTGTACAAGCTGCTTTGATACCTTCTTTCATAGCTTTTGTAACTTGTTCTTCGTTGATTCCGTCGATTACAATTTCATAGATTCCTCCAACATCGTCTCTGATTTCAGACTCTACAACTTCGTCTTTTAATGTAACACACATTTTTTCGTTAGTAGAAGCATTTAAGAAATTATATTCGTTACAACCTACTTTGGAACCAGATGCTACAACTCCTCCAGGGAATGGAGTGATTGTTCCAGGAACATTATAAATTGCATCAACTGCAGCTTCAGCAGCTACAAGAGCTTCCATTTGGCTATTTGCAAGGATAAAGAAGTTTCCACCAGCTACTCCATCTTTTATACCAAATTCACTTTCAACTAAGAAGTCTCCAGACATGATTGGAATAGAATGGATTTTTCTGTTGTCAATATCTAATTCTTTTTCATATCCATCACCGAAGAATTTTAATTTGAAACCAATTTTGAGTTTTTCATCTTCATCATCGAGTTCATTGAAAACAGCTGTTGTAGCAGCAGTAAGAATTCCCATTCCAATTCTTTCAAGAAGTTCATGGTCTAATTGTTTTTTACTTGAATTACAAATCATGATTATGTAACCTGGTCTTCCATCAGGAGTTTCTGTTGGAGGAACATAACAGTCAATTCCAGCTTCAGCAGGACATCCGATTACAGAAGTTGCATAACCAGTAGCTTCGGTAGCAGCTATTTTAGCTAATTTTTTAGTCGCAGCAGTCACCAATAATCTAGAAACTTTTATTCCAAAAGCTTCTGCATATGTATCTTTTATATCTACACCATTTAATTGCATAAATTTCACCAATATTTAATTTTTCAATTTCTATTAATTTCCATTAATTTGTATATAAATTCTATATAAATTCTGATTATAATTTATATTCATATTAAAATTAAATTGTAGATAAAATAAACTTTTCTATTTGAATTTTCAATTTTAAAAATATTTTTAAAAATATTATATTTTTTTATTAGTGATAGTATTAATTGATATTATTTTAATGATATTATTAATAATATTGTTAATTGTATTACTATTATTAATATTATCACTATTAATATAAAAATAAAAATGATCTGAAGAAGTAAAATTAACAATTATAGCATAATAATTATTAAATAATAGAATTATGACTAAATAATGTAAAAATGATGCTAAAGTAATAAATTTTAATAGAATTAGAAAATTTACCCCAAATTTAAGGAAAAATATAAATAATACAAAAATAAATAATAGTATTACTAAAAAA
>JAISIQ010000187.1 GCA_031261945.1 Methanobrevibacter sp. | reverse complement strand
AGTTCCTGAGGAGTTATAAGTGGTTTTTTATACATTTGAGAATCATCAATAGCTATTCTTGGACAAGCAGTTACAACAAATCCTTCTAAATCCATATAAGGTAAAAGTGAGTCTGGAGTGATATTATCCAGAAGAATCAAATAGCTATCCATTCCTTCATCTTCTAAACTCTTTTTAATTTCTTTTGCTAAATCCATTCTTCGTTGCCCTTCTTTTGAAGAAACTAAAATCCCCCATTTTTTAACTTCTTGAGATTTAGTTATTCTTGCAAAGCGAATTCTAAGTATTTTATCTGCAAACTCAGTTATGTCTTTTACTTCGCCACTATATGGATCAGCAGCTATTACTGGAGCTTTTGTAAACAGATGAATTCCTAATGGGTGGAAATTTCCACTTCCAATAAAAAGATAAGCTTCGCAGTCTAGTCCTTTAATTGAAGAGAAATTACATCCTAAAACTTGACCTTTTTTTGTTGTTTTTGATGAACCAATAGCTATTTCCTTTCCATTATCTTCCAAATAATCCTTAATCTCATCAAGAATATGTAAATGTTGTGTTGTAGTGGCAATAGCTATTTTTGAATAATTTTCTAATAGCTCTAATGCATTATCTAATGTATCATTGATTTTAACTTTAGAATAAGCTTCAATAAAAATAGTTGGAATATCATATTTTATTGGAAGTGGAGTGTGAGCATAGTGAATAATTAAATCAGCTATTCCTTTTGCTTTATTATCACATAAATCACAAGCTCCAAAGCAAGGATCTCCAGATATTATAATATTAGCATCTGTTTCTTTCTCAAGAACTTTAGCAATAGCTATTCCTTGTGTTTTTAGGCCTTCAGGAAATTGAAGAATTACATTTTTAGCATTTCTCTTTTTAATAGCTTTAATAGCTCTTTCTAAATCCATATCATATAATGATGTATTTAAAGACATTTCTAGTGACATTCCTAATGATATTTCTAATGATATCTCTAATATTAAATTAATAAATCATAAATCTACAGTTAATTCAACAACTGCTTTTCCATCAACGACATCTAATTCAACTAATGTTAAAACTTCCTGACCTGTTTCTTTTTTAACTAGTTCTTTTCCTTCGTATTTTTCAACAATAGCTACAACACCTTGAATATCCACATCCATATCTTGTAACGCATTGATAATAGCTGTTAAAGTTCCACCAGTGCTTACAACATCATCGATTAATAGAATTTTATCTCCAGAATTTATAAAATTGATATAAAGATTTTGTTCACTATAGCCTGTTTTTTGGAATACTGAGACTTCTCCAGGAAGTCCATATTCTCTTTTACGAATTACAACAAAAGGAACATCAATTTCAAGAGAAAGAGCTGTTGCTAAATGAATTCCCATAGCTTCAACACATACAATTTTGTCTATTTCACTTAAATCGATTTCATGTTCGATTACAGCTACAATTTCCCTTAGAACTTCTGGGTCCATTCCAGGAATTCCATCAGTTACAGGATGCACAAAATAGTCATAATCTCCTTTTTTAATGATAGGAGATTCTTCCAATGATTTTACCAACTTTTCCAACATGATTTTACCTTATTCTACTTTTAAATGATTATTAGTTATGATTATTAGTTAAATTATCAGTAAAATTAAATATTTAATAAATTTTTATAATAATTTATAATAATTTTTATAAGTTTTTATAATATTTTTTATAATATTTTTATAAATAGTTTTATAATTATTTTTATAATTATTTTTTATAGCATATTTAATTAAATATTAAATATTTTAATATTTATAGTATATTTATTATGTTATATGATTTATTATAGTTATTTTTATTATATTTATTGTTAATTAGTTTTATAAAATATTTATTTATAAAAAATTAATCTATATAAAAAATGAAAATGAAAACATGAAAAAATTTTAATATTATTAATATTATAAATAATAAAATATAATATTATAATAAATTATTATAAGAATAATAAATATAATTGTGCAGAATATTAGTGCAGAGCATACATTTTAGATTATTATCATTTATTATATTAATATTATATTAATACAAAGATTATGAAAGTGATTAGATGGTAGAATTAGGAAGTTTAGGTAAAAGTCTTACTAACACGATGAAGAAATTAGCAGGTATGACTGTAATAGATAAAAAAACTGTTAAAGAAGTTGTTAAAGATATTCAAAGAGCTTTAATACAGTCAGATGTTAATATAAATCTTGTTTTGCAATTATCAAAAAAGATAGAAGATAGGGCTTTAAATGAAAAACCTCCAAAGGGCATAACTCCACGTGAACATGTTATAACCATCGTATATGAAGAAATGGTTGATTTAGTTGGAAAAAAAGCCCATGAATTAGAAATAGATCAAAAACCATTTAAAATTATGTTTTTAGGTTTGCAAGGCAGTGGTAAAACAACTACAATTGGCAAATTATGTAGGTTTCTTCAAAAAAAAGGATTTTCACCAGCTGTTGTTTGTACAGACACTTGGAGACCTGCAGCATATGAACAACTTAAACAATTAACTGAAGATCTTCAAATTCAATTATATGGAGATCCCGACAATAAAGATGCAGTTGATCTTGCAAGAAAAGGTTTGAAAGAATTTAGGAATCAAAAAATCGTCATATTTGATACTGCTGGAAGACATAAAGAAGAGAAAGATCTTCTTAATGAAATGGAAGAGCTAAATGCAGTTGTTGAACCGAATGAAGCTATTCTTGTTATTGATGGAACAATAGGGCAGCAAGCTCGAGATCAAGCAAAAGCTTTTGCAGAAGCAACTAATGTAGGATCTATAATAATAACAAAACTTGATGGTTCAGCAAAAGGAGGAGGAGCATTATCAGCTGTTGCTGAAATAGGAGCTCCAATTAAATTCATTGGAACTGGAGAACGTCTTGATGATTTTGAAGTTTTTGATCCTGATCGTTTTATATCAAGGCTTCTTGGAATGGGAGATATAAAAACCCTGATTGAAAAAGCAGAAGAAGTTATTGATGAAGATGTGGCTGCTGAAACTATGAATGCTATGTTAAGTGGTAAATTTACACTTAAAGATATGGAAAACCAGTTTGAAATGATGAATAGTATGGGTCCAATGAAACAAATAATGAATATGATTCCTGGACTTGGTGGGAATATACCAAAAGAAGCTACACAGATGACTGAAGATAAAATAAATCAATATAAAATTATTATGTCTTCAATGACTCAAGAAGAAATGGAAAAACCAAAAATTATAAAACAGTCCAGAATAATGAGAATAGCTAAAGGAGCTGGAGTCAAAAATGAAGATGTGAAAGAACTTCTTAAATATTACAACAATACTAAAAAAGCTATGAAAGGAATAGGGAAACGTAACATGGGCGGAGGAGCCATGGGTCGTTTAATGGGTCAATTTATGCGATAATTTCCCCTAGAAGTGCTTTGTCACTATTTCATTATCACTTCCAAAATACACTCCAAAATACACTTTAAATAATATTTCTAATAAAAAACAATAGCTATTAAAACTGATATTATGGACTCTGAAACAATTAAAAAAGCAATGGATTTAATAGAATTAACAAATGAAAACATATGTGATCATTGTCTCGGAAGAAAGTTTTCGGATAAAATTGAAGCAGAAAATAATCAAGAAAGAGGAAAAATTCTAAGAAAGGAAATAGCTATTTCAAATAATTCTTCTAATTTAGAAAAATATGAAAAATATGGGAAAGATAGGAAATATGAGAAATATGAAAAATGCCCAATATGTGAGGATATTTTATTAAAAATTGATGAAAATCTGAAAAATGAAGCTATTTTAGAAAAAATAATAGCTAAAATAGAATATCTTGATTTAGAATTTAATAATTTTTTATTAGGATCAAAAATTCCAAAAGAAATGCTTCAAAAAGATGAAGATTTAAATAATGAACTTGATTTAGATGTAGAAAACATAAAAAAGGAAATCAACCGAGAAATAGGAAAGCTATTAGAAAAAAAGCTTCAAAAAGAAGTAGAATTTGAAAATCCAGATATAGTTATAATGGTTGATTTGAATAATATATTAAAAACTAATCCAAATCCTATAGATGAAGTTAAAGTTAGAATACAAATAAATCCAATATTTATAGAAGGAAGATACCTTAAATTAATTCGAGGCATTCCTCAAACTAAATGGCCTTGTAGAAAATGTAAAGGTAGAGGTTGTAAAGATTGTAATGATACTGGAAAGATGTATGAAGAATCTGTAGAAGAATTGATTTCAGAAATCGTTTTAAAAAATAGCTATGGGCGATCAGCTAAATTTCATGGAGCTGGAAGAGAAGATATTGATGTTAGAATGCTTGGAACTGGACGGCCTTTTGTTTTAGAAATAAAAGAACCAAAAGTACGAAATTTGAATCTGGAAAAAATAGCTATTGAAGTCAATGAACATTCAGCTGGAAAAACTCAATATAATGATTTAAAATTTACATATAGAAATAGAAAAGCTGAAATTAAAGTATCTTCACCAGATACCTATAAAACATACCGTGCTCTTGTTGAATGTGATCAGGAAGTGGAAGAAGATAAATTAGAAAAATTACAAACACTTAACATCATAAAACAACAAACTCCTCAAAGAGTAGCCCATAGAAGAGCTGATAAAATAAGAACAAGAGAAGTAAAGAATATATCTACTAATTTAATAGATTCAAAAACTTTTGAACTGATAATTAAAACACAGGGAGGTTTATATATCAAAGAATTAATATCAAGCGATGATGGAAGAAGTAAGCCTAGTGTTAGTGAATTATTAGAACTTAAAGCCATTTGTAAAGAATTAGATGTGATTGAAGTAGGAAATGATAGATAATAGCTATTTTATGCCTATTCTATACCCATTCTATAAACATCTTGAAAAAAAGAAAAATAAAAAAAGAAAAATAAAAAAAAGAAAAAGGTATATAAAAAGGTGACTGTGTCAAAAACTTTGGTGTTTAAAAAATTTTAACTTTATCAAACTAATTTTTTTAAAAGGTTTTATTGGGGGTGTTTTTTAAAAATAAGACTAGTAATGTTTATATATTAGTTAG
>JAISIQ010000183.1 GCA_031261945.1 Methanobrevibacter sp. | reverse complement strand
TTTGCACCAGATACTTTTGCAAATGCATAGATAATAGCTATTGCTGAAATACCAAAGGCGAAACTAACAGCTAACCATTCACTAAGTCCTGCCAATGTTCCAATTCCTAAAACATGGATTCCATAAGCACCTACAGATTCTTGAGGCATTATTTGACTTACAAGCCAAGCAGCTCCAACAGCGGCACCTGTACCAAAGAATACAAGTAAAAATGTCCCAACTACTTCAGCCATCATTTTTTTACTTAAACTATACTCCATAAAAACACTCCTTCATATGATTTTATTTATATATTATATCCATATATTCATATATTATATATAACAAGCATATAAATTTATTATTAATTCTATAAATATCATTTATTTTCTAAATATAAAATCAAACTTTTAGAAAAAATTTGATCAAAACAGTTCTATCAAAACTAAAACCAAGTCAAATAGAAATTTTTACTTAATATATATTATTTAACTTGAAAGTAGATTATTAACTTGAAAGCTTTAAGCCACAAATTCCAATAATAACCAAAAATATACAAGCGATTCTAATAAAAGATTTAGATTCTCCTAAAAAAACAATTCCAATAATAGCTACCCCAACTACCCCAATAGCTGTCCAACAAGCATAAGCTGTTCCAATAGGAATTCCCCGTAGAGAAATAGACATTAAAATCACACTTATTATCATTAAAATTAGAGTTGTAATAGCCATCAAAGGTTTTGTAAAACCCTCAGAGAATTTAAGACTTAATGCCCATCCGATTTCAGCTATTCCAGCTATTATTAAATAAATCCATGAATTCATAAAATAAACCACAATTCTATTGATTTTTATAACAATTAAATAATTCTTCTATTTTATATATTAAAAACTATATAAATTTAACTATGATTTAACTATGATTTAACTATAATCCAATTATAATTTGCTATATAATTCCTAAATTTTATAAATTCCTATAATTTATAATTATTATTAATATTATCACGATTTTTAATTTTAATCTTAATTTTAATAATAATTATAATAATAATACTAATAATAAATATAATAAATCTAATTCTAATAATAATATTAATAATAATAGTACTATTAATTGTAAAATTAATAGAAATAATAAAAAATAAGAAAAATAATTTATTTAAATAAAAATATTAAAAATTATAAAACCTAACTAACTTTCGTTAATATAAAAATAATAAAAAAATAAAAATAAAAAAATAAACTATTAAAAATAGCTATTAAAAATAAAATAGCTATTTAAATCAATTTACCTAATTTTAATAATGCTTTTGGAGAAACCTTAATTAAATTCTTAATTAATTCTGTAGTACTAACTTCTTCAAATTCAACATCTTGGAAAGCATGAGCTATTGAATCCAATTCGTCATCAGAAAGTGATGCTAAATAATGTCTTGATTTGATATATTTATCCATTTTTTCTCCATAATGATCATCAAATCTATCAGCATATTTAGATAATACTTTTGCAGAATAATCTCCATTCTTTATTGCATCAGCAGCTGTTTCTCCTGCAAACATACCCGCAATCATTCCACTAATAATTCCTCCACCAGTTAATGGATTAACTTGTCCTGCTGCATCTCCAACAATCATTATATTATCGCCGTAAATTTCTTTAACAACTCCTCCAACAGGATCTCCACCAATATTAAGTTCGACAGGTATTGCATTTTGAGTAGCTGGACAATTAGCTACAAAATCAACAAGATGTTCATAAGCAGTCTTATCTGTGTCTTTAGCTATTACAGCTAAACCTACATTAGCTATGTCTCTACCTTTTGGAAAAATCCAAGCATAGCCACCAGGTGCAACTTTTCCAAAGTAAAATTCAAGAACACTATTATTTTCCATTTGAACATTAGCCATTTCAAATTGCGCACCAGACTCCATATCTTTTGCTTTTGTTCCTGATTTAAGACCAGCCCATCTTCCAATATGAGATTCAGGACCATCTGCACCAATCAATATTTTTGCTTTTATTTCAAATAGCTCCCCCATTGATTCACAAAGAACAACATAGCTATTTCCTTCTTTTCTAACAGATTTTGCAAGAGTTTTGATTTTAATTTCAGCTCCAGCTCTTCCAGCATCCATTGCCATGTATTTATCAAATACTTTCCTTTCAACGACATAACCCGCTTCTGGAAGTTCAATTTCATCATTTAGCCATACATCAGTTCCATCTGGAGCAATAAGCCTTATTCCTTCGATTTCTTTAAGTGCCCATCTTGGATCTATATCTATTCCTAAGAATTTCATCCCATTATCAGAAATACCTTCAGCACATCTTTTTGGAGCTCCGATTTCAGATTTCTTTTCTATAATTATAACTTTTGCTCCGCCCATTGCTGCATGTTTTGCAGCGATTGAACCTGCAGGTCCTGCCCCTACTATTAATACATCTGTTTCAATCATAATAGCTATCTCCTCAAATTATTTCTTTTCTAATGCATTTACTGGACACACAATAACACAAGTGTCACATTCCCTACATTCGTCATCTTTAAAAACTAAACTGGATTCCTTTACTTCTATTAAATTTCGAGGACATACTCCAGCACACTCTCCACAATACATACACCAATCTTTAACAATCATATATGACTCTCCGTAATTAAAAGCTAAATATTTGAATAATTATTTATTAAAATATTAAAATCTAAAATTTAAATTGAATAATAATTAAATATAATATTAGAAGGATTAATTCAATTCATATTAATTAGGTTTTAATTATATTTAAACTTTTTTAAACAATATAATTCATATTTGATAATATTTGATAATTTTTTAATATTAAAACATGATACACGGAATTGACATCTTCGACCTCCTCAGTCAACTCAAAAAAAATTATTCAATAGCTATTAAGAAAATAAGTATTAAAAATAGTTGATTAAGAATATAAACAATATTAAAATAAAAAAAATGAGATTCAATAGGAAAATAGCTATTGAACCTCCGGCTTTAAATCCCTGTATAAATTATTGATTATTCATATTATATAAATTTTACTATTTTTAATACTAATTATTAAAATAGTAATACTAATATAGGAGAAAAAATATACTATACTCATGGGCATTCATCCTTTTTTTCTAATAAAGAATTCGGAAGAGGTTTTAAATCCCTATTTAGAAGCCTCTTTATTAGTTAATGGAGGTGGTCAAAATGAATGAGATTTTTTTAATCATTATATTATATTTAAATGACCTAATAATAATTGGGAGGTGTATTAAAAATATAATCCAAATAAAACAATAATTTATTTTTGACTAAGAATGGGTTGATGCCCATATCATATTACCAACAGTAAAAAAAATAGCAAAATTAAAAACAATAGAATAAACATCAAAAAACATAAAAATTAACATAAACCATAACCCAACAACAGAACTAAAAGTAAAAATAAAAGAATAAAAAGAATTAAAATAAGAAATAAAAGTGCAAATATTAAACCCATTTTAAATTTTTACCATTAGTTTTATCTTTAATTATATTATTTTTATATTAGTATAATATTATTACTTATAATATTATTAATACTACTAATAGTACTAATATTAATATTTTAATAATATTAGATCCTATAATTTGATAGTTTATCATTGATTAGCTATTATTTATTTCATCCAAATATATAACATTATCACAGACTTTATTAACTAAGTTTTTGTCATGACTAACTACTAATATTCCGATTTCTCTTTCTTTAGCTATTTTAATAAGTAAATCCCAGATTTGGACTTGTGTAATTGCATCTAACATAGTTGTTATTTCATCAGCTATTAAAAATTTAGTTTTTGGACTTAATGC
>JAISIQ010000162.1 GCA_031261945.1 Methanobrevibacter sp. | reverse complement strand
AATATCTTAGGTGTATTATGAATATAGTAACTTTTATTTATACTCTCTATCAAAATCTTAAAAAGAATATATATAAAAATAAAGTTAAAAAAATAGCTAAAAGTTGTGGAACTAATTTGAAAGTAAATTATCCTAGCATAGTTACTTCAAATACTCTTTTAGGAAATAATGTTAATTTTAATGGTATGACTATACAAGGAAAAGGCAAAATAGCTATTGGGGATAATTTTCATAGCGGAATAGAATGCATGATTATTACTGATATACATAATTATGATCATGGAATAGCTATTCCTTATGATGATAGTATTATTTCTAAAGATGTTCTTATTGAAGACAATGTATGGATAGGAAACCGTGTCATGATTTTACCGGGTGTTAAAATAGAAGAAGGAGCTATTATCCAAGCTGGAAGTGTAGTTGTTAATAATATTCCAAAATATGCAATAGCTGGTGGCCACCCTGCTGAAATATTTAAATATAGAGATATAGTGCATTATGAAAAACTAAAAAAAGAAAAAAAATTCCATTAATTTCAATTTTATTGATTCTTTTCGATATAATCAACTTTCACTTATCATTTCTTTAAAAAAGCCAAGTTCTTCTTTTCCAATTCCTTTTATTAAAAATAGAACTATAAAGTAAATAGCCATAGATATAAGGACAATAATCAAAATATCTATTATTCCTATAGGATTTGTAAAGTATAAAAATATTCCCATTATTAGTGATGCAAAAACAATTTTTAGCATTGATTTATCAAATGGAAGCTTAAGATATTTTTTACTATAGGTCATAGTAATAATAAAAGCTATTACATAACAGATTAATGTAACAATAGCTGCTCCAATGATTCCAAGAAATGGAACAGCTATTATATTAAATATTATATTTAAAAACCCTACAAGTATCCAAATTTTGCCTAATATTTTGGTTTTTTTCTCTAAAATTAGAATATTATTGGTTATTCCATATATTCCCATAAAAAGAGCCCCTAAGCAGACAAAGGGAGTAATCATATAACCATTCATAGCTATTTCTGTAGTAGTAATAACCATAAGAAGAGGTTTTGAAAGTAAAGAGAGTCCAATAGCTCCAGGAATAGTTATAATTAAGAAATATTTCATAGAATATTTAAGAAAAGTATCTACTTTGTCTAAATCTCCTTTTTCAAAATATTTTGGAAGTATTGCTGGAAGAAGGAGAGCAAATGGAGATAAAAACATAAGTAGGATACTTCCCAGTGCATAACTTGGAGAATAATAACCTACTGCTGCAGAACCTAAAAAAATTCCAATAACATATTTATCACTTGAATCTACTACCCATGAAGAAACATTACTTGGGATAGTAGGAATAGCAAAATTTAACTCTTCTTTCAAATTTTTAAATCGAGGTATTCCAAATCCTAAATAAGTTCCTATTAATATAATCATCATCATGAAAACAATTAAATATCCAGCAAGAAGACCTAATATAACAGTTTCAATACTTTGTCCTGCTAAAACTAAATATGCACTTAGCATAACTCCAATATAGCTTTGTAAAATTAAGAATAAAGAATATCTTTTTATTTGTTGGAATGTTCTAAAAAAGCTTATTATCATTAAATTCATACATGCAAAGAATGAAATAATAGCTACAATATATAAAACCATAATATTTCCATTAAATAGTGCATTAGCTATTGGATTTTGGAATATTATAAAAATAGCTGAAATAACTAAACTCGAAGCAAAAACAACAGCTAACATCGAGTAAAAAGATTCTTTTATCTTATTTTTATCTTTTTCTGCAGATAAAAACCTAACCATAGTATAAGGAAGGCCTAAATTAGCTATATTAGGAATTAAAGCAATTGTTGTATTAACTTGAGCCCATATTCCATAATCTGCAACTGAAAAGTTTTTTGTAATAATTGGTATAAATATCAAGCTACTTAATGAAA
Organism: Methanobrevibacter sp.; assembly: GCA_031261945.1. Taxonomy (GTDB): domain Archaea; phylum Methanobacteriota; class Methanobacteria; order Methanobacteriales; family Methanobacteriaceae; genus Methanobaculum. Next base: position 8,228 of record JAISIQ010000162.1, on the reverse strand, counting down.
TTAAGATGTTGGTTATTCCAACTAAACCTACTCTTTGAACAAAATATTTATATTCTTTCAATTATTTCACCAATAGCTATCCTTTTTCCTTATTTCTATTAAATATTATATTTAAATTAGATTTATCATATTTTTTAAAGAAAAAATCTCGATTATATTTATTTATTTTAAAATTCTCTATTTTTTCAATAAATTCAGAAGAATCTTTAATTTTCAAAACATAATTTTTTTCAATTAAATCATCTAAATATTCGATTCCAGGTAAATCTACAACTAATGTTTTACAATTGAATATAAGTCCTTCATAAATAGCTGTTGAAAATACTCCTACCTGATATTCACTTTTTGCAAATAATTCATATAATGGTATTTTATTATCATCAATAACGATAAAATTATCATCCTCGGCTGCTTTTTTTAGATATTTATAGTTATTCTTCCAATCTGAATATTCTCCAGGATGTAATTTATATACTATTTCATATTCTTCATCTAATTGATTTAATTTTTCTGATAATTCATAAGCAAATTTTGATAAATATTTTCCTATTACTCCTTGTGAAATAAAAAGAATTTGATTTTTATTTTTTTTACTATTTTTTTTATCATTTTTTTTACTTATATCAAATTTATAATTTAAATATTCGTCATTTAAATGATCTAAATAAGATGAAATTTCATCTTCTAAATAAGGAAATCCAATAGCTATCTTTTTTTCTTTTGAAATAGGATATTCAGCAACTTCATTCCAATAATTTCCAAAAGTTAGAATGGTATCTGGAAAGTAATTAATAGAATTTTTTTCTTCATCTGGATAATTGTATCCTAAATGATATTTGCTTATAGTTCCATGTTGTAATTCAATAATTTCGATATTATTGTTTTTAGCTGCAGCTATCATAGCTTGATTTTCATAAGCAACCACAACAAAAATATATTTAGGCATTCTTTTTTTAAAAAGTTTATTATATTTTTTATATTGATATTTAAAATCACATATATGGGTTTTAATTATATTAAAAAGATCAAGTTTTATATTAAAAGTAGAATTAAGCTCTTTTTCAATATTAGCTATTTTATCTTCTTCACAAGTTCTAAAAGTTAGATTTGATAATTTTTTATAGAAATAGGATCCTAAAAGAATTCTATCATTATATTTTATATAATTTTCTCTATCTGAATAATGTTTATTTAAATAAGGACTTTCAATAACTTCAAAATCTAAATCAAACTCATCTAATGATTTAATAAGAAAATAGCTATATATATCTCTAAATTCTCCTTTATAATTAGTTTTACGAGGATGATCAAATATCAAAACATCTTTTTGATAATTTCCGTGGAATGGATTATTGATTAAGCTATTTTTTATAAAAGGAAGAAATGATATTATTTTATCTTTTAATGTGATTTTTCCTTGTTGGGGAGATCCAAATACTCCAATTTTTCTAGCTATCTCATAATAAACATACATTCTAACTAACTGCCAAGGATATGTTCCTTGAATTTTCATATGATTTAAATCATATTTTTTCTCAAGAGAGAGAATGATATCGCATACTTCTTTAATAGTTTTAACCATAAAATCCCTATATCAATAACAATAATAATAACAACACTAATAACAACAGTAATAATAACAGTAATAATAACAACAATAACAATAATATTAATATTAATAATAATAAAATTATTAATAATAAATTATAATATTAATGATAATTTTAATAAATTAATTAATCTAATCTATCATATCAAAACTTAGTAATTCATCTTCTTTAATAGCTATTTTCACAGGCTTTCCAATAATTTTATCTATTTCTGATGGAGATATTCCAGTTCCGGGGCGTTTAAAAGTTAACATATCTTCAGTAATCGTTTCTCCAATAGCTATATCTCTAAGAGCTATTATTGAGCGTCTGGCTTGTTTCCGAGCTTCTTTTTCACATTCCAATGGTTCTTTTTTATATTGTCCATTTATTTTATCTATAAAACTTATATTTAATTTAAATCGTTTTATATCTTCAGGATCCATTGCATGATAATGATCATTTCCTTTAAGAGTTTTATCTAGAGTATAATGCTTTTCAATTATATTTGCTCCATAAAGATAGGCAGTTGTTAAAACTAGCATCTCATCATCAGGTTTTGTATGATCAGAATATCCAATATCATAATTTGGAAATAGCTTTTTTAAGTTTTTAATCATTAATAGGTTAGCATCTTCATATCTAGTAGGGTAAGCTAAAACACAATGCATCAGACCAATTTTTTCATTTCCTTCTTCTTCAATAGCTTCAATAGCTATCTTTATCTCTTCAAGACTTGATGCTCCTGTTGACAATATTATTGGTTTTTGTTTTTTAGCTATTGCTTTTATAAATGGAATATTAGTTAAATCAGATGAGGATATCTTGTAAAAATCCATAATTTCATTAAGATAATCAATAGAATCAAAATCAAAAGGTGTAGATAAAAACATTATTCCAATATTTTTACAATAGCTACTTAACTCATAATATTCTTCTTTTCCAAAACTATCAAACTTTTTAAATAGCTCATATTGTGAAGAAGTTGGTTCTTCTTCTCTATCCCAATATGCTGGAGAGTTTTTAGAAGCTATTGTATCTGCTTTATAACTCTGAAACTTAACTGCATCAGCACCAGCATTTTTAGCTTCTTTAATCATTAATTTTGCAGCATCCATATTTGAAATATTTTCTTTTTTAGCTATATCATAGTAATTTACTCCTATTTCAGCTATTAGAAATGGGGATTTAGAAAATATCTTCATTTGTTCATCTCCCTTTTTATATTTCTTTTTTCTTTATATGTCTTTTTTATAATATTCATTATATTGTTAAATCCATTTGTTAGATCAATAGAAGTCATTCTTTTATTCATCTCAAATCTTAAATCATAATCTTCTAAAAGTTCTTCTAATAAATCTGTAATCTTATTAGCCGATACTTCTTTTCCAAGTCCCATATTTATAAATCCATTTTCAACATTTCCAAATAAATGACTCACTTCTCTTTCATTTTGACATAAACAAACACAAGGAATTCCTAAAGAAGCAACTTCATACATGGTTCTACCAGCTGAAGTAAAAATCAAATCAGACTCATACATATATTCACTTATATTTTTAACATTTTCAAAAATCTCAATATTTTCATTTAGAAGATAGTCATCTATAATTCCTTCTTTATCTTTATATCCCAAACCTAAAATAACAGTTATCTTTCCATCATAGCTACTTTCTAGCAATGAATTCAATACTTTACGAGTTAAATCATTAGGATCAGTTCCACCAAAAGTAATAAGAATATTTTTGATTTTGTGTTTGATTTCTTTTAAAGGATGATAAAAAAATTCATCTCTTAAAATATAGTATTTATATCCTGAATAAAGGCTTTCTTGAGGTATTTGATGTTCATATAATGCATCAAATACAAGATCCGCATATTTACTTCCATTTCCAATATCTTCAAAATTCACTACAAAATAGCTATTTTCTTTTAATTTTTGAATATATTCCTTTTTTGTATTTAAAATATCATTTATAATTATATTTGGGTCATATTCTTCAATTTTTTCCATTAAATTTTCTTTTGAGTGTGTTATGTAAGGATAATTGAAATTTTCAACAATTTCAATTCCAAGAGAGCTATTTTCATTTAATAAAAACATAACCTCATGATCTGTTAATTTAGAAGCTAAACTAAGTCCTCTATATATATGTCCAGTTCCAATTTCAGGATATGCATCTGCTCTAATTAAGATTCTTTTTTTATTAAGTAATTTTTCAGCGATCCACCAGTCTAAATAGCTATCTACATCAATACTCTCATGAAATTCCACTTCAAATAAACTAATATCTGTTCCTAACCTTGAATTTTCAGTTATAAATTCTGATTTAGATATGAAAATAGCTCCTGTTTCTTTAAATGATTTGGGAAGTTGTTGGCGATTTACTCTTTTTTTGTATAATGGATAATAGCTATTATTTATTTCATCATAGCCCCAAGTTAAATGAGGATCATTAACAACACTAATTAAATTATCTTTATTTTCATCAATGATTTGTTTAATAGCTAAATCTAATGTTTTGCTTTTAAGTAGTGGGGAAGTAGGTTGAATTGTAATTATATAATCATATTTTTCTTTGTTTTTATTTTCCCATTTTTTTACAGCATCATAAATAACAGGATCAAGAGTTATATCATCATCAGCTAATTTTCCATCTCTTTTTATAGTTTTAGCTCCAAATTTTTTTGAAATAAATTCTATTTCTTCATCTTCTGTTGTTACAATAAATTCATCTACAAAATTTGAAGATTGTACTGTATTTATAACATATGAAATTAGAGGATGTCCCGCAAGAAGCCTAATATTTTTTCGAGGTATTCCTTTTGATCCTCCTCTTGCAGGAATAATAGCTATTATTTTTTTATTTTTATACATATTGACCTATTACTTTTTATTTAATTTCTGTTAATTTTGTTAATTTTGTTAGTTTTAGTAGTTTTGTTAAATTTATTGATATATATGATTACATTAAATCTTGTTCTTTCTTAGTAAATATAAATGCAGATAATACGATAGTTAATATTGCAAAAAATATTAAAACTAAAGCATTAATTTCTAAAGGTAAAACAGAATCTCCTATAATTATATTTCTTAATGCATCTACTCCATAAGTAAGAGGATCTAAATATACTATAAATTCCAACCAACTAGGTAATCCTGTTACAGGGAATAATGCTCCACTAAGGAGAAAAATTGGAAGAACCACAAAACTCATTACAAGATTAAAACCTTCCATACTATCTAAGAATGAAGCTATTAATAGTCCTAATCCGCTCATCCCAATAGCTATTAAAATAGCTATTAACAATGAACCTATAAATATTAATGGTGTCATAGGAACTCCTACTACAAATGATAAAAGAAGTAGGATTATAGTTTGTATAATTGCCCCAGTACTGATTCCTAAAGCTTTTCCAAATATTATTGATGATCTTGATAATGGAGCTACCATTATTTCTTTTAAAAATCCATATTGTTTATCTATTATTATTCCAACACCTGCACTAATGCATGTAAAAAGAATAGTTTGAGAAATAATTCCTGGATAAATAAATTGTTGATAACCTCCAGCTGTTCCACCAAACCTTATTGCACTTCCAAGTCCCATTCCAAAAACAAGTAACCAAAGAAGAGGAGTAAAAATAGCTGTAATAATTCGAGATCTATATCTGATATATCTTTTTGCTTCTCTAAGCCATATTGTATATATTCCTTCAATTTCTGTCATTATCTTTTCCCTCCTGCAGTTTTTGCCCCGTCTGTGATTTTACGTCCAGTATATTTTATAAAAACTTCTTCAAGGCTCGGATGTTTAAGTTCTATTGTGTTTATAAATAATTTATTAGTATTAGCTATTGAAATTATTTCAGGAAGGAAATTTTCTCCTTTTGCAACCATTAATCTAAGTTCATCTCCTGTGATTAGTGAATTATTAATAGCTGACTTATTTTTGATTAGGGATAATAGCTTTTCAGGATTATCTAATGTCATGGTTATTGTATCTGATTTTAGTTCAGATTTTAGCTCTTTTGGAGCTCCAGTTTTTATAATTTCTCCATGATCAATAATGGATATTTCATCACAAAGATTATCTGCTTCTTCAAGATAATGTGTTGTTAAAAGAACAGTTATATCATTATTATCTTTTAATTCTTCTATGTATTCCCATATACTTTCTCTTGTTTGTATATCTAAGCCAAGTGTTGGTTCATCTAAAAATAATAGCTTTGGATGATGTATTAATCCTCTTCCTATTTCTAACCTACGCTTCATTCCTCCAGAATAGTTTTTTGTATATTCGTCAGTTTTTTTCCCAAGAGATATTAAATCTAAGACTTCTTCAATTCTTTCTTCCCTTACATCTTTTGGAACTCCATAAAGAGCTGCGTGCATTTCAAGATGTTCTCTTCCAGTTAAGATATCATCAAGAGCTCTTGATTGAAAAACGATTCCTATTGATCTTCTAACATCATTAGCTTCTTTTATAATATCATAACCATTAATAATGGCGGTTCCTTCTGTTGGACTTTTAATGGTAGATAGCATTGAAATTAAAGTACTTTTCCCCGCCCCATTTGGTCCAAGAAGTCCATAAACGGAGTTTTTTGGCACTTTTAGGTTTATTGAATTAACAGCAGTAAAATCATCAAAACGTTTTGTGATGTTTTTTGTTTCAATAATATATTTCATTTACTCACCTTGTTTTATTTACCTTGTAAACTTTTAATGGCTGTTCATGCCTATTTAATAATATTTATAATTATAATATATTTCATAATCATAATATTTATAATTTTATTATTAATAATAATTTTATTAATAATAGTAACTATAATATTAATTATAATATTAATTATAATTCTAATTATAATTCTAATCATAATTTTAAGCATAATTTTAATTTTAATTATACTAATTCTAACTATAAATTCTAATATAATAATTATAAATAATTATAATAGTATTAATATTAAAATAAAAATAAATATAGAAATATATAAAAATAAAATTGATTAATAATTATAATAAATTTTATAAAATTTTATAATATTTTTATTAATATTTACAAATAAAAATAGAAATATAATCTAAAAAAGAATATTAAATAGGATATTAAAATAAAATATTAAAATAATATTAAAATAAATAATAAATATATTAATTTTAAAGAGAAATTTGGTGTTTTATCAATGAAAAATCTTTCTAAAGAATTGGTTAGTAGAATTGAGAAACTTTCTACACCAATAAAAATCATGCATGTTTGTGGTTCTCATGAACATACAATTATGGAAAACGGTCTTAGAACTCTCCTTCCAAAAGAAGTAGAAGTAATAGCTGGTCCTGGATGTCCAGTATGTTGCGTTCCTGCTCGTGAAATAGATGAAGCTCTTGAACTTTTGGATAAAGGAGTAACAATAGCTACTTTTGGAGATATGCTAAGAGTCCCTGGCTCAAATCGCTCTCTTGCTGATGCAAAAGCAGAAGGGGCTGATGTTAGAATTGTTTATGGAATAGCTAATGCTGTTGAAATAGCTAATGAAATTGATAATGAAGTAGTTTTTATAGCTGCTGGATTTGAAACAACTGCTCCAACAACTGCTTCTGAAATATTAGCTAATCCTCCAGAAAATTTTTCTGTCCTTTCTTCTCACAGAATGATTCCTCCTGCTCTTCAATTTTTAATTGATTCCGGTCAAACTAATCTCGATGCTTTAATTGAACCAGGCCATGTTTGTACAATTGTTGGAACTAAACCATTTGAAAAATTTTCAACTAAATATAATATTCCTCAAGCTGTTGCTGGATTCAATCCTCTTGATGTGCTTATGGGGGTATATATGATTCTTCGCCAAGTTAAAAAAGGTGAAGCAAAAATAGACAATGAATATAATAGGGCTGTTAAAGATGAAGGTAATATTTTGGCTCAAAAAGCTATAGATGAAGTTTTTGATGTAAAAAGTAGGGAATGGAGAGGTTTTCCAAAGATTCCTGATTCAATTCTTGAAATAAAACCAGAGTTTGAAGAATTTAATGCAAGAGAAAAATTCGATATTGTTGTCAAAGATGTTAAAGAAGCACCAAAAGGATGTATATGTGGTCCAATTCTTAGAGGAATAGCTAAACCTACTGACTGTAAGCTATTTAGAAAAGAATGTACTCCTATGAATCCTATTGGAGCATGCATGGTTAGTAAAGAAGGAACTTGTAATATAGCTCACCGCTATTCTCCTTTATAGTTTCATTATAGGGGATTTTATTATAGAGGATCTGGTTATGGAAGGTATAAAAGCAATAGCTGTTGATATTGATGGTACACTAACAGATAAAAGTAGAAAAATCTGTGTAAGTGCTATTGAATCTATTAGGAAAGTGGAAGATAAAGGAATTCCAGATATAATAGTAACAGGTAATGAATTTTTCTATGCTTATGCTACTGCAGTTCTTGTTGGTTGTTCTGGAGGAATTGTAGCTGAAAATGGAGGAGTAATTTCTCATAAAAAAGAAGATTCTCATAATGAAGCTAATGATAGTCAAAAATTAGAAGTTCTTGGAGATATCAATAAGGTTAAAAAAGCTTATAAACATTTAAAGTCCAATTTAGAGGAGGAATATGATTTTGAAATTGTAGATGATTC
>JAISIQ010000137.1 GCA_031261945.1 Methanobrevibacter sp. | reverse complement strand
CCTTTCATAGCTTCACCTAATCCTTTTGATATTTCAGCAAGAACTTCTGGTTTGTCATAGTTAGCTGTTGCCTCAACAATAGCTTTAGCAAACATTTCAGGATTTTTTGATTTAAAGATTCCAGAACCAACAAAAACACCATCTGAACCAAGTTGCATCATAAGAGCCGCATCTGCAGGAGTAGCTACTCCCCCTGCTGCAAAATTAACAACTGGAAGTTTTCCAAGTTCAGCAGTTTTTTCTACTAATGGAATAGGGGCTTCAATAAATCTTGCAAAGCTTCTAAGCTCTTCTTTATTCATGCCTTTTGTTTCTCTGATTTCTGACATTACTTTTCTCATGTGACGGACAGCTTCAACAATATTTCCTGTTCCAGGTTCACCTTTAGTACGAATCATAGCTGCTCCTTCATCAATTCTACGTAATGCTTCACCTAAATTTCTTGCACCGCAAACAAAAGGTATTGTGAATTCTCGTTTGTTAATATGATATTCTTCATCAGCAGGAGTAAGAACTTCACTTTCATCTATCATATCTACTCCTAAAGTCTCAAGAATTTGGGCTTCAGCTATATGGCCAATTCTTGCTTTTGCCATAACTGGAATTGAAACTACATCAAGGATTTCTTGAACTTTATTAGGATCAGCCATTCTTGCTACTCCTCCAGCAGATCTTATATCTGCAGGGACTTTTTCAAGAGCCATTACAGCTACTGCTCCAGAATCTTCAGCTATTGCTGCTTGTTCAGCATTGACAACATCCATTATAACTCCGCCTTTAGTCATTTTAGCGAAGCCTTCTTTTAAAACATTGGTTCCTTTTTCCATTTTAATTCTCCAATAAAGAATATTCTTCAATAAAATATTCTTCAATAAGTAATAAATTGTAGTAAATTAATTAAGTTAAAATTTAATTTAAACATCTAATCCACTAAATAGATATTTAATTTTCATATTTATAAAGATTATTAATATTATTAAAATATCAAATATAAGATCATATAATTTAATAATCACTTAGATCCCAAGAATATAAATAAAATAATTATTACATATTAATTTAGCCATTAATATTAATATAATCATTAAATCAAATAAAGAAACACATAAATATAATAAAAATTACAATAAACAAGAAAAACAATAATAAGAATAAAAATAAAAATAATAAAAGCAATAATAAAAGCAATAAAAACAACATTAATATTAATAGTAAAAATAATAAGAATAAAAGTAACAGTAATATTAATAGTAAAAATAATAAGAATTATAAATATAAAATAAGAATAATAAATAATAAGAATGATAAATTAATATAATAAAATTATAATTCAATTAATATAATAATAAATCTAATTAATAATACAATAAAATAATATTTAATATTTTCAAAAATTATATAAAGGTGAATAATATGGCATTAGCTTTTAGTGGAACAATGATTTTTTCCCATATAATCCCCGTAATTTTAGGATTTTTAGGAATCATAGCTTTAATAAATGGAATTATGGATGATAAACAAGAAGTAACATTTGTAGGAGCCGGATTGTTTATTTTGGCAGTTATTATTCCTTTTATTATCTTGCCTTTTTTAGTATAATGCTTTTATAAATTATATAAAACCATTATGAATAGATGAACCAATTAAAACTTTTTTTATTCCTAATTCATCAATTTTGGATAAATCTTCTTTTGAAATACCGCCTCCTAATATTAGTTTATCATATAACTGTGAAAATTTAGCTATTAAATCTTGATTTATTCCAGAATTTGTTCCAACTTTGGAAATATCGAGTAAGATAATTTCATTAGGCGAAATAGCTATTAATTCCTCAATAAACTCATCAAGACTTAAATTAAAGTTTTCTGATTTTGAATAAAGTTCATTATCTTTTATGTCTACACTAATAACAATTCTTTCTTTTGGAAAAGTATTAATTATTTTATGAAGTTCATCAAGTGATTCTAATGTTTCAGTAGCTATTATTAATTTATAAGCAAAATCAAGGTAGAATTTAAATCCATCAAAGTTTTTTATTCCACAATCCAAAATAACTGGAATAATTGTGTTAATTAACTTAATTTTATCTAAATTATGACCTATTTTTTCAATAGAATCTAAATCAGCTATATAAAGTTCATTATAACCTTTTATTTTAAGAGAATTTGCAATAGCTATAGGATCACTATTATTTGCAAAAACAGAATTTAAAGGAGAATATGTAGCCCTATTGCCAGATTTACCAGAAACAGCTATTCCATTCATTAAATCCATAACTGGAATTATATTAACCACGATTTTAACCTCTTTTTTCTCTGTTTTGTTTTTTAATTAACTCTTTTAATTCAGCTATTTCATCTTTTAGTTCAGCTATTTGTTTTTTTGTTTCTTGTTTTGTTGATTCTCTGTTAATTTTAATTTTTTTAATTAAAGAACCTGCTACTGAAGCTGTTGCAAAACTTGCAAATGAAACACCGGATATCATCAATAAAGATCCCATTACACGACCGCCCATAGTTTGAGGCGCGATATCTCCAAAACCTGTTGTTGTAATAGCTACAATAGAATACCAAATAGCATCTTCAAAAGAAGATACATTCGGATTGATTTGATTTTCAAAAATATAGAATAAAAGAGCTGAAAATATAAATATAATCGATATAATTATAATACTATACCCTAATCCATTTTTCTTTGTAAAATCAATGAAACGGGAGCCTGTAAATTTTAAACTAATCAAAAGACCAATGATATGGAATATCCCGATTATTACTAAAAAATTAATAAAATAGAAATTTGAACTTATTTTTAAAATAGAAACAAATAATGATTCTAATGGTAAAATAGCTATTAAAATCAAAATTCTATAGTTTATAAACCTATATTTTAACCTATGATCTATATCATATATATTTAAATTATCATAATCATTATTAATATTAGTATTATTATTAGTACTACTATTACTCTTATTATTAGCATCATAATTATGATTAATACTATTATTAATACCGTTATTAAGATTATTATTATTATTATAGTTAAAATCACTATTATTGCTAATATTAATATTATTTAATATAAATTGATTTATTCCAATAAATAATAAAAGTAAAAAGGACACAATTGTATCGAAAATAGCTATTTCAAAAAAACCAATAGGTTTTATAGGAAATACTAAAACTAAAACTAATAAAATGATATCAGCTATTATAAGAAATATTAAAAGAGTCAAAAATAGCTGAAATATATTCATTAAACTATGTTTATATTTTGTATTCATAAATTAGTCTTCCTTAAGTAGTTTATATTTATTATTTATTTCTATATTTTACTAATTATAATGATTATAATGATTATAATTAATATTCATATTATTAATAATATTATTACTTATTACTTATTATTATTTTTAATATTATTTTTTGTTTTTATTAAATCCTAATTTATCTTTTAAAGAATCTATAAATTTAAATTCTTCTTCAAATTCTGGTGAATTAGCATAACCACAATTAGGACAATGAATACTAGCACAATCTTCTTTTCCGCAACTTTGACAACCTTGACCTGCCTTTTTTTCATCAAATTCATGACCACACATTCTACATTGCATTAAATCACCTATCAACACTATAAAAATAAAAAAAATAAATAAAAAAAGAATAAAAATTCTTTTAATAAATAATAAAGTTTTAGTTTAGTTTTTATTCTCCATTATAGCTATTTTTAATTAGTTATCAAGCAAAACCTAAAAGAGTTCCACCTTGATAAATAACAAATGAAACTGTGTATGCAGCTATTGTAGTTATAGCTATCATAGCTATTGGCCATTTCCAAGAGTTTGTTTCTTGTTTTACTGTACCAATTGCAGCAAAACATGGAACATACAATAATACAAATGCCATAAATGCATATGCAGATAATGGCGTGAATGTATTTTGAACTACACCCGTTATGCCTTCTTCATCCTCTTCTTCAAGACCTGCTAGCGTTCCAAATGTAGCAACAACCACCTCTTTAGCTACTACACCAAATAATATAGAAACAGATGCTTGCCATTCACCAAAACCAAGAGGTATGAAAATTGGAGAGATAGCTGTTCCAATTTGACCAATTACAGATTCTTGTGATCCATATTCAACATCAACAGGTAAACTACTTAAAACCCATATAACAATGGAAGCAGCCAATATAATTGTTCCTGCTTTTTTTATAAAACTAAATGCTTTTTCCCAAGTATGAATTAAAACACCTTTAATTGAAGGCAATCTATAAGAAGGCAATTCCATAACAAATGGGCTTGAAACACCTTTAAATAGCCTATTTTTAAGAATAGCTGCAACAATTACTGCAACCACTATACCTAAAATATATAATGAAATAATCACTTCTCCTTGATATGCAGCAAAGAATGCTGCAACAAATAATGCATAAACTGGTAATCTTGCAAGACAAGACATAAATGGAACAATCATCATAGTTAATATTCTATCACTTTCATGTTCCATAGTTCGTGTAGCCATTAATGCAGGAACACCACAACCAAATCCTAAAATCATAGGAATAAAAGATTTTCCGTGTAAACCTACAATCTTATGCATTATTTTATCCAAAACAAAAGCAGCTCGTGCTAAATATCCAGAATCTTCTAGAATACTCATCATTAAATACATCAAAATAATAATTGGTACAAATGTCAGAACTCCTCCGACTCCCCCAATTACTCCATCAATAAGTAAAGAAGAAATCCATCCTTCTCCTAAAATTTTAAATAAGAATTCTCCAAGTAATCCAAATCCTCGATCAATAAGATCTTGAAATGGAGCACCAACAGTAAATGTTATTTGAAACATAAGATATAAAATAGCTAAAAATATAGGAAATCCTAAAATTCTATTAGTAACAATTTTATCAATTTTTTCAGTGAATGTAGTTTTTTCAACTTCAGGTTTTTTAACAGTTTCAGTAATTAAACCATCTATGAATGCATATCTATAATTAGCTATTATTTCTTCCGTGTTTTCATCAAAAACATCTTTAAAGTGTTTTTTTAATTTTTCAACTTCATTAAATATTTCTAAGAAGTTTTTGAAGTCTTTTACCTTTTCAGTAATAATATCATCATTTTCAAGTAATTTAATAGCTATCCATGATGATGGAACATTTGATAAATGATTATCTTCTTTATTATTTTCCCCAATAAGAGATTCCAAATCTTTTAGATGTTCACTTAATTCTGCACCATATACAAGTTTTTTACTACTATCAACGGGATTTTCAGCAGCTTTTTCAATAGCTTCTAATAGCTCTTCTCTTCCAATATTATCAGTTGCTTCGATTTCTACAACTGGCACTCCTAAAAGTTCAGATAATGCATTTATATCTATTTCATGTTCTTTTTCTTTAGCAAATTTATTCATATTTAAAGCAACCAATAAATTTGCTCCAAGTTCCATCATTTGAGTTGTTAAATATAAATTTCTTTCTAAATTAGTGGCATCAATAACATTAACAATAACATCGGAACTTTCATCAACAATGAAATCTCTTGAAACGATTTCTTCAATTGAATGAGTACTTAATGCATAATTTCCAGGAAGATCAATAATATCAATTTTAGTGTTATTGAAGTTTAAATGACCTTCAGCTTTTTCAACAGTTTTTCCAGGCCAATTACCTACATGTTGGCGAAGCCCAGTTAATTGATTAAACAAAGTTGATTTACCTACATTAGGATTTCCTGCTAAACCTATTTTTATATTTTTCATTAATTTTCACCATATAATCATAATAATAAACAATAAGATAAGTACTAAACAATTATAAACACAAAACAATAAAATAAGTACTAAATAATAAATAATAGTAACAAATTAATTAGCAACTTCTACTTTAATATTAGCTGCTTCCTTTTTACGAAGACAGATAGAATATCCTTTTAATCTGAGTTTTAAAGGATCACCTAAAGGAGCAACCTTTTCTAGTCTTATTTTTGAACCTTTAACAAAACCCATTCCTAATAAATGTCTCTTTAAGTTTGGATCTCCTTCATCATTAAAAGAAACAATAACTCCTTCTTCACCATTTTTAAGTTCGTTTAAAGTTTTTATAGTCATATTTTCACCTTTTAGAAAGTGTTATGAAAATTTGTAAAATTTTATTAATATGTTATTAATATTTTATTAATTTTTTATCAAATTTAGGAAAGCCTAAATATAATATATAATATAAATTACTATTGAAATTCATCATATATAAATATTTAGGTATGCTTAAAAATTCAATATTAAAATTTAAAATATGAAAAATGATTCCCTCTATTACTATCATCACTTCAAAAAAAAAAAGAAATAAAAATAAAACTAAAACTAAAATTAAAATTAAAATTAGAATTAGAATTATAAAAAGTAATTTTAAAATCAATATTAAAATTAGAATTAAAATCTAAAATAAGAATAAAAATAAGAATAAGAATAAAATTTAATACTAATAATTAGTATAATCTAAATTACCAGTATTATAAAGACGTTGCAAGTCAGATAAATGGCTTATTTCATAAGGATAATATCTATTTGAAACATAAGGCCAAATTAAACTTTTTCCAATATAATAATATGCACCAAGTCTTCCATAATACTTCCAAGAAATCTGAGTAAATAATGGAAATCCACAGCCAGGATTTAAATAAGGACCTTCAGCTCTTACAGTTCCATGGTAAAACATAGGAATCGGGCCTTCTTGACCACGATATTCAGCTTCTTGTTGAATATATGCCATAGCTTGATCCAATGTTTCAAAATGATAGCCATCAGCTTTATAAGTATATCTATCTTCTGGAATCCCGAAGAAAAAAGTATAAATTACTTCTCCCCAATCAACATAAGTTTTATAAGTAGAAGGATCTACAAAAGCTAGTTCTAGAACTGTAACTTCACCATATTTTGATAAAATACTTTCTTGATTAAATTGACGATAATTAGAGTCTCCTCCATAATGGACAACTAAAATACATTTTGATCCACTTTTTGCAGCATACTCTGCTAAAACTTCTGCATTTGGATGATTTGGAAACATATCCGGATTAGCTACTTTAGTTACAGTTAATCTCCCAACTGGTTCAACTAAGCTAAATTCAGACATTACCCACAAATAACTTCCAAAGATAAGGATTGCAGCTATTACTATTGCAAAAAATGTAGATCTTTCCATTTTATCACATTAAAAT